>DBAY01000040.1:10150-63822 GCA_002291925.1 Alphaproteobacteria bacterium UBA998
GGGGGGGGGGGGGGGGCCCTGCCTGAAACGCCAGCGTCAGCCCCCCTCCTAACCTCCCCCCGTAAACAGGGGGAGGAATACGCTATAGTTTCACCAGCACCTCGCCCGGGCCTTCCTTGGCCAGCAGATTCACCGCGACTTCGTTGCCCCGCCGGATGCAGCGCAGGTCGGCGCGGGTATCGCCGACGGTCAGGTTGGTGAGGGTTACCTCATCAAGGAAATGTGGCAGCGTCGGGTGCTGCAGGGTGATGGTCTGTTTCTGGGCGTCGAAATCAATGCCGAGGCAGGCCCCGAGCAGCGAGAAGGGTGTGGCAGCCGCCCAGGCCTGCGGCGAGCAGGCCACGGGATAGGAGGTCGGCCCGTTGCCCCGGCGGCGCTTGAAGCCGCAGAACAGCTCCGGCAGGCGGCGCTGATCCATGTACGCCGCCGCCTCGAACAGCCCGGTGAAGACGCGGCGGCAGGGGGCCTTCAGCCCGTAGCGCGCGAAACCAAGCGCAATCAGCGCGTTGTCATGCGGCCAGATGGAGCCGTTATGGTAGGACATGGGGTTGTAGCGCGCCTCGCCCCCCGCGATGGTGCGGATGCCCCAGCCGGAAAAGAAAGCGGGCCCCATCAGCTGCTCGCTGATGCTGAGTGCCTGCCCCATGTCGGCGAGCCCGCAGAACAGCACCTGCCCGGCATTGGAAGAGCGCACCCGGCAGGGCTCCTTCTTCCCGTCCAGCGCCAGCGCGAACATGCCCAGATCGGGGCACCAGAACTGCGCGGTAAAGCGCTTCTTTAGCTCTGCCGCTTCCCGGCGCAGCCGCTCGGCAAGCCCGGCATGGCCCAGCTGGCGCACCAGCCCGGACAGCTCGCGCTTGGCGGCATAGACATAGGCCTGCACCTCTGCCAGCGCGAGGGGGCCGTCGGCCAGCCGCCCGTCAGCATGGAAGACCGAATCGTTTGAGTCCTTCCAGCACTGGTTGACGAGGCCGGTCTCCTTCTGGCGCTGGTACTCGACGAAGCCGTCCCCATCCACATCGCTGATATGATCCACCCAGTGCAGCGCCGCCTCCAGATGCGGCCATAATTCATGGATGAGGGCGAGGTCGCCGGTGCGGCGACCGTAGCGCGCGGCGAGCAGCAAAAACAGCGGCGTCGAATCCACCGAGCCATAGTAGAGGCCGAACGGCACTTCCTGCGTGTTCGCCATCTCGCAGCCGCGCGCCTCGTGCAGGATTTTCCCCGGCTCCGCATCGGCTTCCGGGCGGTATTGCGTGGCCTGCGTGGCCGCCAGATAGCGCAGCACGGCGCGCGCCAGTGACGGGTCCAGCCACAGCATCTGCAGTGCGGTAAGAATGCCATCTCGCCCAAAGGGGGTGGAGAACCACGGGATACCGGCGTAAGGATAGGGACCGTAGGGCGTCTCTGTGGAGAGGGTGAGCAGGTCAGCGCGTGCGCGGCTAATGACTTCGTTGAAGGTGGGGTTGGGCGAGTCGATGGCCGTGCGGTGATGCCGCGCCCGCTGGTGGGACTGGCGGCTGTGACGGTAATGGGCGAAGAAGCGGGCTTCATCGAAGCGTTCGGCTTCCGGCAATCTATCCGCTTCCGTAACGCTGCATTGCGCGGCAAAAAACAGCGAGCAGCGCGCGTGGGGTTTCAGATGCAGGTCATAGCGCAGATGGCGTGTGTCGAAGGCCGCCGGGTCGGGTAGGGCGTGCAGGGTGAAGCGCCTCAGCCTTGCATCAAGCCCCAGATAGGTGGCGCTCAGGCGTGCGGTGCCATCCAGCCGCACATGCCCGGTGCCGCGCTTCGCACGCGTCATGCCGCGCACCTCGAAGAGGTCGGCGAAGTCGCTGGCGAAATGCAGGGTGATGCGGGAGCGCTGCGCCTGTTCGCCGAAATTATGCACGCGCAGCCGCTCATAACATGTGCCGTTCCACAAAAAGAGGGAGCGGGTCAGGTGGATGGTATCCTTCGGCAGGAGGCTGCCATCCTCGCGCACGAGATCGGGGTTGGTCAAATCGATGGTCAGCAAACTGCCGGTGTCCTGCAGGCTGGAGCCGAGCAGCAGGGGCCGCTGGCCGTCAATCAGCAACAGGCGGCTGGAGAGGAAGCGCGTGTCGTGGAAATAGAGCCCGTCCGGGTTGCCACCGCCCGGCACCATGTCCCCGTAATGATCGAACACGGCAAAGGCGTCGTTATGCTTCAGCACGCGCAGATGGCGCTCCGCCTGCGACGCCTGGGCGGGGATATAAAACGGCGTGACGAGTTCATCGCTGACTTCCATGCGTCTTCCGCCAAATGGGCCTGAACCTTCGTGGCTCAGGCGGGTTGCATCAGGGTGGGCGAGGGCGTGCGCAGACCGGTCTTAGCCGCCGGGGCAGACGCGGCAGGCGCATCCCTGCCGCCGAGCGCCGCCTTGTAAAGCGCGATATAATCCTTCGCCATGCGGCGCGTAGTGAAACGTGCCTCGAACGCTTGTCGCACCCTCTGGCGCTCCGAGTAGAGGCAGGCCTCCACGGCGCGCACCGCTTCTTCGATGGAGGTGACGTGGTAGCCGCTGATACCGTGATCGATCACCTCCGGCACCGCGCCGTTTGGCCACGCGATGACCGGTGTGCCGCAGCTCATGGCCTCGATCATCACGAGGCCGAAGGGCTCCGGCCAGTCGATGGGAAAGAGCAGCGCCAGTGCGTTCCCGAGGAAATCAGCCTTCTGGCGCTCATTGATCTCGCCCACGAACTCTATGAGCGGGTGATTGAGGCGGGGCTTCACCACCGTGTCGAAATAGGCCTGATCTTCCTTGCTGATCTTGGCCGCGATGCGCAGGGGAATGCCGGTGCGGATGGCAATTTCAATGGCGCGGTCGGGTCGCTTCTCCGGGCTGATGCGGCCCAAAAAGGCGAGGTAGCCCTTGTGCTGCGGCTGAAAAGGCAGCAGGTTCTTTGGCAGGCCGTGCAGCACCGTACCTGCCCAGTTTGCATGCGGCAGCGGGCGGCGCTGGCGCTCGGAGATGGACACCACCGGCATCTCGCGGAAATCTGCGTAAAGTGAAGGCAAGTCAGGCAGATCAAGCCGGCCGTGCAGGGTGGTGACGGTACGTTCAGCCATGTAGCGGAAGGTAGGGAAATGCAGGTAATCCGTATGGAAATGCAGGATATCGAACTCTTTGGCCATGCGGGCCACCTTGCCCATCATCAGCATGTGGTAGGCGAGCGGGTCCTCGATGGTGCGGCTGAGGCGCGTGGCGGTGGGCGAGCAGGGAAGCAAGTGGGCCGAGGTCAGCGAGTCGCCGCTGGCAAACAGAGTGACCTCATGGCCCTGACGGACGAGCTCCTCGGTGAGGTAGCTGACGATCCGTTCGGTGCCGCCGTAGAGTTTGGGAGGGACGCTTTCATAGAGGGGCGAAATCTGGGCAATGCGCATGTTTTTCTTTTTGTTGGGGAGCTGCCCTCACCCTGCGTTTGCGCTGATAAATTTACAATGAACGGGGAGGGGGGATGTGCAAGGGTCGTATGAAAGGCATCGAAAATTTCTCCCCCCTTGCCTTCAGTGGGGTATTCTCACCCGCAAGGGAGCAGTCAATGCTGTTTGTTGATTATCAGGGCGTGACGGTCCCGCGGCTGGGGTTCGGCACGTGGCGGCTGACAGGGGCGGAGTGCATTGAGGGGGTACGTGAGGCCATTGCATGTGGCTACCGCCATATCGACACGGCGGAGGCTTATGATAACGAGGAGGAGGTGGGCGAGGGGTTGCGGCTTTCTGGCGTACCGCGTCATGCGCTGTTTTTGGTGACAAAAATCTGGCGCGATCACATGCGCGCGGGCGAACTGCAGGCCTCCCTGACCACCAGTCTGAAAAAGCTGAAAACGGAGTATGTTGACCTTCTGCTGCTGCATTGGCCCGTGCCGGAAGTGCCGCTGGAAGAAAGCCTGCGCGCGCTGGACGAGGTCAGGCGCGCCGGTATGGCACGGCTGATCGGGGTAAGCAATTTCACCGTGCCGTTGCTGACGCAGGCCGAGCAGCTGCTTCCTGGCGCGCTGGCCTGCAACCAGGTGGAGTATCATCCGTTTCTCTCGCAGGCGCCGATGCTGGACTGGCTGCGCGGCCATAGTAAATTCCTGACCGCCTACACCCCGCTGGCGCGCGGCAGGATCTTCGCCGTGCCCGAGGTGCAGGCCATGGCTGAGGCGCATGGGCGCACCCCCGCCCAGATCGGCCTGCGCTGGCTGATGCAGCAGGAGCGCGTCGCGGCCATCCCGAAGGCAGCGCATCGGGAGCATATGCTGGCCAATCTGGCGGTGTTCGACTTTATGCTGAGCGAGGCGGAGATGGCCCGGCTGAACGCCCTCGCCCGCCCGGACGGGCGGCTGATTAATTACAGCTGGGCCCCGGCATGGGATGTGGCTTAAGCAGCCGTGGCCACTCCGGAGGTGCTCACCCGATTACGGCCGCCCCGCTTTGCTTCGTAGAGCGCGTCATCGGCACGCTTTATCAGCAGGGGCACATTATCGGCGCTGTCAAACGCAGCAAGTCCAATGGATACGGTGACATTGCCGTAGCTGACGCCCTGCTCGCGGTGACGCAGTTCCTTGCGCGAGATGTTGATCCGGATGTTCTCGGCGACCACCTGCGCGCCTTTCAGCGGCGTATTGGGCAGAATGACGGCAAATTCCTCGCCACCGAAGCGGGTGACGATGTCGGTGCCTTTCACCGTGTCCTTCAACAGGCGGGCCACCATCTTCAGCACCTCGTCGCCGATCGGGTGGCCGTGCTTGTCGTTGAAGCGCTTGAAGTGGTCGACATCGATCATCAGCAGGCTGAACGGCACCTGCTCCTTGGCGGCGAGGCTTGTCATCTCGTCCATCATGCGGTCAAAGGCCTTGCGGTTGAACAGGCCAGTGAGGAAGTCGCGCTGCGCCTCGTGGGTGGCGTCCTGCAGGCTTTTGCGCAGGGATTCGATCTCCGCCTGCGCTTCCTGCAGGCTCTGGTTCAGGCTGTCGCCGCTGGTGCGCAGGCCCCGCGCGCTGGCGAGGATGGTTTCCACCAGCGCCCCCAGCTCGCCGCCGGATTGCGCCTGCAGGCTGGCGATGTGGGCGTCGATTTCCTCGTGGTAGCTGGCCGTGTCATTCGAGAAATCACCAATGGCGCGCAGGATGTCGGTGAGCAGCGCGCGTGCCTGCTGCGGCTCGCCCTGTTCCGGTGCGGCGGGGGCCAGGTGGCGGAAATAGAGGTAATCCCCGGTCGCCTCGTCGATCGTCGCCTCGTGGCTGAGGAGCTTGTCGAGTTCCTGCGTCAGGCCGGGGTTGGTCTGGCGGGCATATTCGTACCAGATGGCGTAGTTATGCGGGGTGGGCGGGCAGCCGTGGCGGCGCATTAACCGGATGGCTTCGGACGAGAAATGCTGGATATCGGGGTTAGCCATGGCGCTGCCAAAGAAGGTTAGACTAAGATAAAGAATCACAGACCTTGTCCATTAAATTAGCATTTTCCATGGAAGTGTGAAAGACGGAAGGCTTTGTGACAGTATGATTAAATCTGGGGCATAGGTTTTAACATTTCTCTTTTCCGCTCGCCCGGGATGCACTACTAACGGCAGACGTGCTGATTTCTCATAGATTATTCTCGTCTGTACCGCGCTATGCCCTCCCTTGCTCACGCCATGACCGTGTCCGAACGCTTCACTGACGAGCCTGCGCCCATGAAGGCTTTACCGAAAATCAATGTGCCACCCCCTGCTTCAGGAGCAGAAGAATCCAGTGCGGTTTTGGACGCCGAGCCGCGTGCGTCCCGTCTCTTACCCGGTAGACCGAAAACGGCCATCCACTGGGATGCGCGCTTTGGGCTTTCCCTCATCGCGCTTTTAGTGATTGTTAACCTGTCGCTTGTGCTGCTGTTCGCCAAGCCGGCCAAAGAAACCCTGCGCTACGGTCCTGAGCAAAGTATTGCAAAGCAAGCATCGCCCGACCGCCTTCCAGTCCTCGCCCCGGCCAGCGGCCCGGTGGCGTCACCGGCCAATCCACGCCGGACCACAACCTACATTTCCAGCAGTGAGCGCAAGGCGCTTCTGGATCAGCTAAACCGCACCCGCCAGCCGGGCGTCGTCAGCCTGCCGCCTGCCTCGCCCGCGCCCTGAGCCTGAAAGGAATATTCATGAAAATCCGTAGCCTCGTTCTGTTCAGTGCGGCCTTGCTGAGCCTTGCGGCGGCTCCGCTTTCCGCAGCAACAAAAAACGCGACGCTCGCTATGGTGACGGGGCCGGAAACAGGCACCTATTTCGCCTTCGGACGCAACATCGCTGAAGTGAGCGCCAGCGTCGGCCAACCGATCGACGTGCGCGGCACCAGCGGCTCCATCGAAAACCTGAAGCTGATGACCAAATCCGGCGAGAATGCCGGACTCGGCATCGTGCAGTCGGACGTGCTGGGCTTCCTCAAGCGCTCCAGCAACCCGAATTCCCGTGAAATCGCCGAGAAGCTGCGGCTGGTATTCCCATTTTATCAGGAGGAAGTGCATCTGCTGGCGCGGCGTGATATCGCCTCGGTGCAGGATTTGAAGGGCAAACGCGTGGTGATCGGCGAGGAAGGTAGCGGCAACTCGCTCACCGCCATTAACCTTTTTTCTCTGCTCGGTGTTGAGCCGGGCAAGATGATCCAACTCCCCCCGGCCGAGGGCGTCGTCGCCGTGCTGGCCGATGAGGCGGATGCCATGGTGTTTGTCGGCGGCAAGCCGGTGCCGCTGTTCGACAATCTGGCCGGGCTGAAGGACGCGTCCGGCGGCAAGAATGCCGAGCTGCTGAAGGAAATTCACTTCCTGCCGCTGAAGGACGTGCGGCTGGACAAGGAATATGAAGCCGCCGAGCTGACGCAGCAGGATTACCCATTCATCGAGAGCAACGTGCCCACCATTGCCGTGACGGCGGTGCTGGTGGCCTATGATTTCTCCTCCGGCCGCAATCCTTATTACCTGCGCCGCTGCGAGGAGCTGGCCAAGGTCGGCAACGCCGTGCGGCAGCATCTGGGCTATCTGAAGGAATCCGGCCACCCGAAATGGAAGCAGGTCGACCCCACCCGCTCCATCGGCGAATGGAAACGCGATCTGTGCGCCTGGCGCGACATCGCCACCCCCGCCGCCGCGGCGCAGGAAGCCCCGCGCAAGCCGCGCTTCTCCTCGCAGCTGGAGCGTGACCTGCTCGAGGTGATCCGCCACGGGAAAGAGGGCGCCGCCCGGGCTGTCCAGCCCTGATGCTGCTTCCGGCCACGTCCCCCTGTGTGGTGGCCGCGCTGGCCGATGCGGCCATTTTCCAGACGCTGGAGCAGGCGGCGCGTCACTCGGCGCTGCCTATGGTAGCCGCCCCGCCGGAGCCTTCCTCGCCGTTCCTCGCCCTGATCGATAGCGCCCTGCCGGACCGCTCGGCGCAGGCGACCCGCTTTGCTGCGCAGGAAAGCTGCCGTGCCCTCCTATTCCTAGGTACAGCCCCGGAGATGGATTTCGCGCTGCCGGTGCGCGTTGTCGAGCAGCCGGTGCGGCTGGCAACGCTCTTGGCGTTCTGTGAGAAAACCTGGCAGGCGCTGCACCAGCCGCCGCGTGCCCTCTGCCCCGGGTTCCTGTTCGATCCGCGCGGGCGCTTCCTGCTGCGCGAGGCGGACGCGGCGCGCGCCGTGCTGACCGCCAAGGAGGCCGAGATGCTGGAGATCCTGCTCTCCGCCGGGGAGGCGGGCGTGGCGCGGGAGTTCCTGTTGCAGGAAGTCTGGCGCTACGGGGCCGGCTTGGAGACGCACACGCTGGAAACGCACATCTACCGCCTGCGCCAGAAGCTGGAGAAGCTCGCCTGTCCGCTCACCCTGCGCATGGAGCAGGGGCGCTGCAAGCTCTCCGCCTGACCTGCATGCCGGGGCTTTCCATCCGCCCCCCTTTTCGCTAGATTGCCCTGCATGAAAACGATTCACCTCATCTGGCTGCTTACCCTCTTGTTCGCTCCGGCGGCCTCCGCCCAGCAATTACTGGAAACCAGCGGGGACTGGCACATCTTCTCCGCTCCCGTTGAGGGCCGCACCGTCTGCTATGCCGCGAGCGTGCCCACCGCCAAGGCGGGCAATTACAGCAAGCGCGACGAGCCGTTCCTGATGGTTACCGGGCGCAGCGCGGGCACGGACGAGGTGAGCGTCTCATCCGGCTTCGGCTACAAGGAAGGCAGCGAGGTGACGCTCACCGTGGAGGGCCGCGCCTTTACGCTGTTCACCAGCGGCGACCGCGCCTGGGCGTCGGACGCCAAACAGGACAACCAGCTGATTGCCGCCATGATGAAAGGCAGCACGCTCACCGCCAAGGGAACCTCGGCGCGGGGGACGTACGCGCTCGATACCTATTCGCTCAAAGGCTTCATCAAGGCGCACCAGCGCATGAAGGCGCTCTGCCGCTGAGGCCCGGACAGGGCCGTGCGTCTTTCGTTTGACATCCGCCCCGTTCCTTACTAGAACGGCCCTTCCTTCCGACTGGGTCAGTAGCTCAGGTGGTTAGAGCGCACGCCTGATAAGCGTGAGGTCGGAGGTTCAACTCCTCCCTGACCCACCATTTCACCCCATTACACAAACAGCTAGCGCCCGGGCGATGAACGGCCGAGCGGCAGGCCCATGCCGGTCGCAAGCGTCTGGTCTCCGCCCAGTGCCGTGGCATTGAAGCGTGAAAGCCGACGCATGACGTCCCCCAGCCGGAGATCGTTCTGCTGGCGCTGATAGCCATGCAGCCACGCCATACGCGAGGCGAGGCTGTTGCCGGCGGGCAGCGGCTCCTGACCCGGCAGCGCGCCAAGCGGGCCCTGGCCCATGAGGGACGCACCTGCCGTGTAGGCGAGGCGGGGAAGGGCGCCGTTCAGCTCGCGGTAGAGATCGGCGCGGTTGGTGGCGAGGGCGAGTTCGGCGATCTTGGTCAGCGGGGCGACGGCGAGGATGTAATAATCACGCGTGCGCGAGCCGCGGGCCATCTCCAGCGGCAGCGTGCCGTCCGAGCGCACCTGCCGCAGGCCGACGCGGGCGCTCTCGATGCCCCAGTCCACCAGCGCGGGGCGGTTCGTGGCGATCCCGCTGGCCGTGGCGGCGAGGCCCGCCCAGTAGCGGTGGTTGTTACGCGTGAAATCACGACCGGGGTTGGCGTCCATGAAGCCGCGCAATCCCTCGGCCAAGTTGGCCAGCCAGTTCTCGACCTGCGCTTTTTGATCAGGTGCCAGGGCAGGGGCCTGCCGGATCTGCAGGTAAGCCAGCGCCAGGCCGGAGACCGTCTGCCCCTGTGACAGCCAGCCCTGCTGGCTCTGCATCTGCGTCAGCGATCCTGCCTGCGCCGCCTGGGCGAGCATGGCCAGTGCCGCCTGCGCATCGGCGGGGCGCTGGCTGCGGAGGTAGCGATTGGTCTGCTGGACGACGCATTGCAGATAGTCGCGCACGGGCTGCATGGCGGCGCGGTATGTGGCGTCCTGCTCCTCGTCCACCTGCGAATGGCTGGGGTCAGCGCGCCCGCCAACATAGCGGCCCTGCGTCTGCAGGGTGACGGGTGGCACGGGGCCACACGCGGCGGCTTGCGCGTTTTGCGCGTTCGCCGGGCTTGCCGGGGCGTTACTCCCCATCATTGCGAGGAAGGCCAGTTCGGGGGCGGTGGGTTTGCGCATAGGGCCCACTTTAGCGCCTCCATCCATCAGGAGGCGATAAAAACGTGAGATAGTCCGCAAGGCCGCCCCTGCCGGGCGCTTCCAGCGAGGTCACACTGATAAAGCCTTGTAATAACCGGCCGCATGGACAACGGATTTTTGACACCTCCGGAGCTAGGGTCTGCCCCACAACACTCGCGACAGGAGGATTCTATGGGTGGGGACCAAGTCGGTTGGATTATGGCCATCATTGTCGGCGGCGTCGCCGGCTGGCTGGCGGAAATGATGATGAAAAGCAACCAGAGTGTGTTCATGAACATCATTCTGGGCATCGTTGGTGCCATTATCGGCAATTTCATTCTCTCGGCGCTCGGCATCGGCATGGGTGGGGTGCTCGGCTACCTGATTGCCGGGTTCCTCGGTGCATGCCTGCTGATTGCCATCGGGCGCATGTTCCGCCGCAGCACGCCGCGCAGCGTCTAAGGCGGGTTTTTGACCACGAAACACCCTGCTTATTCCGGGCAGGGTGTTTTTTTGTCGCCGATGCGGCCGAGCTACCTGAATTTTGATGCGGCAGCCTATGCATGGCGGCCGGACATCGATTACCGCGCCCACCCGGAGGCCTACCGCGTCGGCAAGGGCGAGCAGGGGGTGCTGATCTGCGAGCCCTACAAGAGCGAGCTGGTGCCGCACTGGCGTTTCCGCACCCCGGACATCGCGCGCGAGAGCAGTGCTGCGCTCTACCAGATGTTTCTGGAGTATCTTGAGGCCGGGGAGTTCGTGGGGGCCGATATGGCGCGCAAGTTCCTGCAGATGGGTTTCACCCGCGCCCGGCGTTACGCCAATTACCGGGGCGGGCGCAAATACGCCAAGGGCGATTATCATGTGCTGGAAAAAGGCACCGGCGACCCGGCAAAGGCTGAAAGCGCCGCCATCTTCTACGAGGTATGGCAACGGGCGGAGGCCCATCCTAACTACGCTGCCCGCAAGGCGGCGTGGAAGGCCTGTCACGGGTAAGGGGCATGCCAACCTCAACAAGAATTAAATTGCAAGTTTTGCGGCGCAGCGTAAAATACAATCCCGTGTAAATGCCTGTCCCCGGTTGTCATGGCAGGCCGCGTGTATCCTCTAAGCGATTTGAAGACATGTATGGCCCTGTGTGCCCGTAAAGAATGGCAGATCGCCCAGGTCTGCCGTGCCATCACCATTGTGCTGGTGGCTGGACTTTTCCTCTATCTCGCCGATCAGGCCTATGCGTCCTGGCTGATGCAGGATGAGGCGCGGCTGGAAAAGATTGGCTGGTTGACCTTCCTGAGCCTGCTGATGGTCTATGGCAACCTGCTCTATCAAAGCTGCATCGCCGGGCATTTCGCGCGCATCATGGGCCACCGTCCGATCGCCGACGAAGTGCTGGTGGCCATGCATGACCGCGACCTGCCGTCGCTCGCCGTGCTGGTGCCCGCCTACAAGGAAGAGCGCGACGTGATGTGGCAGACGCTGGTCTCCGCCGCACTCTGCGACTATGGCCGCAAGGAAGTGGTGCTGCTGATCGACGATCCGCACCGCCCCAAGACCCCCGAAGATGCGCAGGCGCTGGACGCCGCGCGCGACCTGCCGGTCAGCCTGCAGCAGCGCTTTGACGCACCCGCCCGGCGCTACGCCGAGGCATTGGCCGCCTTCCGCGCCCGCCACGAGAACGGCGCGGTGACGGGCGAGGCCGAGCGCCTAGCTGCGCTCTATACCGAGGCAGCCGACTGGGTGGCTGCGCTGAAGGAAGAGTTTGTAGCTGGCCGCGGCACGCTGCCGCATGGGGATCGTTTCTTCGCCTCCTCCGTGCTGGAGCAGCTGGTGGCCCAGCACCGCGCCACGGCTCGCCAGCTGCGTGCCAGCGGGGAGGCTTTGAGCGCCCTGCATGCGGAGCGCCATTACCGCCGTCTGGCGCATATGTTTGACGTGCGCTTCCGCAGCTTCGAGCGCAAGAAATACGCCAACCTCTCCCACGAGGCCAACAAGGCGATGAACCTCAACGCCTATCTTTCCGTGATGGGCAAGCACTACGTTGAGGAGCAACGCGCCGATGGCTGGCATCTGGTGGAAGCTACGCCGGAGCAGGCCAGCTTCAGCCCGCCCGCGGCCGAGTATCTGGTCATCATCGACGCCGACACCATCCTGCTGCCGGATTACATGCTGCGGTTGATGAATGAGATGGAGAAGCCGAAATTCGCCCATATCGGCGTCATGCAGTGCTATCCGAGCTGCTTCCCCGGCATTCCCATGGGCATCGAGCGTATGGCGGCGGCAAGCATCGACCTGCTGTTCCGCCTCAATCAGGGCCATGAGGCGCTGGGCGGCTCCTTCTGGATGGGTGCCAATTCGCTGGTGCGCCGCTCGGCGCTGGATGACATCGCCCGCACCGCCATGAGCGAGGGCAAGCCGAGCACGATCTATATTCAGGATGGCACCGTCATTGAGGATACGGAAACCACGCTGGCCCTGCTGCTGAAGGGCTGGCGCGTATTCCAGTACCCGGAGCGGCTGGCCTATTTCTCCTCGCCCCCCGATTTCGGCTCGCTGCTCATCCAGCGCCGCCGCTGGGCGAATGGCGGCATCCTGCTCATCCCCATGCTGCTGCGCTATATCTGGCGGGCGCCCAAGAACTTGGGCCTACTGCGTGAGCTGGCCGTGCGAGTGGATTACCTCACCTGGGGCCCGGTCGGCTGCCTGACCGGTATTCTGATGATGGCGATCCATTTCGGCGATCTGATGAATTCGTCCTGGCTCATCCTGCTGCCCATGCCGTCGCTGCTGTTGCAGCTGCGCACGCTGAAGGCGGAAGGCTACCGCTACAGTGACGCGCTGCGCCTGCATGCCTTTGGCATCATGCTCGGCCCGGTGCTGATGGGCGGGGTGCTCAAATCCTTCCAGCAGGCCCTGACCGGGCGCAAGATTCCTTTCGCCCGCACGCCGAAAGTGCCCTCGCGCACCGCGGCACCGGCGCTCTACGCCTTTATCGAGCTGATGATGCCCGTCCTGATGGGCTGGCTCACCTGGCGCTACGCCACCAGCGAAAGCTGGGCACAGGCGAGCTTCACCTTCCTGAGTGGGCTGGGGGCCCTTTACGCACTTTTCTTCCTGATGGGTTTGCGGGCAACCTTGGAAGATCTGTTCGTGGGCATGATTTCACCTGTCCGTTCGTGGCAGAAATCGCTTGGGGCACCGGTTTCTGAGGTTCGTATGGTAAATACTGACCCGGTTCTTCCCACAAGCGAGACTCCTTCTAATTGGATATTGGCCGAATGATGACAGATACGACTGAAGAATTAATAAAATTTTAACCCCCGAGAGCTAAGCTAATAATTAAGTTTAATTATATAAAGTTGCCCACATGCGCTCCTCTGGCTTTTCTCTTTTGGAACTTTCTATCGTATTGGTCATCATCGGCCTTTTGGCGGGTGGTGTTATGGTAGGCCAGGACATGGTCAAGCAGGCTGAATTACGCAGCATCCTCACAGATCTCAACAAGGTTCAAACCTCTGTCAACGCGTTCCGTGTCAAATATAACGCTTTGCCAGGAGACATGGTCAACGCTACCGCCTATTGGGGCACGGCTACGACCTGCCCCGCCACGACTGCCGCCCCGCTCAATACACAAGCGACCTGTAATGGTAATGGCAATGGGTTGCTTGCTACAGGTGAAGGCGGTGTCACATCGCCCGAATGGTGGCTGTTCTGGGAGCATCTTGTCAATGCAGGTCTTGGAGAAGGAAGTTATACCGGTGCCAGCGTAACAGCTACAACCCAGGCGCGCCCCGGTACGAATGTTCCGGTAACCAAAATTTCAGGCGTAGGTTTGACTGCTTTTACCTTGGCGATGCCAGTAACAGATAATGCTGCCTGGTGGTTTGGTAATTATACTCTTCTCATATCTGTAGGATCAGAACAGGCAGACACGGCTGCTACCACGCCCGCCTTTAGTCCTTTGGAAGCCAGCAGCATGGATACTAAGCTGGATGACGGTCGGCCTGGAACAGGTATATTTCGCACACTGAAAAACGTTACCTGCGTTCAAGGTCTAACCGCTGCAAACGCCACAACAATCAGTCAATCCGCAGCGGTCTATGATTTGACACAACTAAACCAGGTCTGCACAGTCCTCTACAATATTGCAGGTAACCCAGGCACAGGTAATTAAAAACCGGGGCGCACGCCCCGGTTTTTCACATCTTCCGTACGTTATTTGCTCTCCGAGCGCACTTCACCAATATGGTCATTGTGCTCCTTGATCGTGTCGAGCGTGTTTTCGGCGAAATCCTTCAGCGATTCGTTCTGGCCGTTCTCCGCATAGTCGCTGAACAGGATCACCGCTTCTTCATGCGAGGTTTTTTGGGCTGCGAGGTAACGCTGGTCAAAATCCGTGCCGCTGGCGTTCTTCAGCCCGTCGAGCAGGGCCTGATGCTTGGCGTCAAGCTGCGGGGACGTGAACTGGGCGACATCGGCGCCTTCCTCCTTCAGCGTGTCCTTCAACGCGGTGGAGGCCTTGGTGTGATCATCAATCATCTGCTGGGCAAAATCCTTGACGTCCTTGGACTGCGATTTCTGCAGCGCCAGCTTGCTCGACTGGATCTCAAACTCGCTGCTGATGGCGGCTTTCCTTGCGAAGTCCTGCGCCGGCTGTTCCAGGCGCGCCCAGGCAGCGCTGGACAGCAGGGTGGCCGCCAGCAAGGGCAGGGCGGCAAATGTCAGTGTCTTTTTCATGATGGTACTCCTTCATTGGATGACGAATAGAAAAGACCGTAAAAGACTGCCTTTTCCTGTGCGCCATCCTAGAAATGCCAAAATAAAAGCATTGTGCTTTTTGCTTTTGTTTTTTCTTAGTCAAACCTTGACTTTATGGAATATTAATTGTATAAACGTACTCGAGTTTAGTAGTATCTCTTTGCTGAGAAGTTGGCGCTCAAGCGCTTATTTCACGGGGCTCATGGCCCCGATTCGTTGGTATCCCTTCGTATAGTCAAAGAGTTTCGCACGGTGCATCTGTGCTTACCGAAGCTCACGAAAATGCCCGGCACGGTGCCGGGTATCATAATTGTCATACGATAAGGATCTTTCAGATGGCAAACGGTACGGTTAAATGGTTCAACCCGACCAAGGGTTATGGCTTCATCGCTCCCGAGCAAGGCGGCGGCGACGTGTTCGTGCATATCAGCGCGCTGGAGCGTGCCGGCGTGGACAGCCTCAATGAAGGCCAGAAAGTCAGCTACGAGCTGGCCACCAACAAAGGCAAGACCTCGGCAGTTAACCTCAAGCTGCTTGCCGCGTAAGCGGTTTTTCGCTAATCACAGCGACGTTTCCCTGCGGGAGCTTCGGTTTCCGCAGGGAGGCGCTGATGCACTGTAAACGGCAGCCTATGCGCGCGAGGGACATCCGGTCCCTTGTCCTTCCGGGCTGCGCATAGGAAGTTAGTATGAAGACGTTTGACGAACTCGCGCTGCCTATGGGCTTGCGCGCCTCGCTGGCCCGCATGGGCTTTTCCACTCCCACCCCGATTCAGGCCCAGTCCATTCCGCACGCGCTGGAGGGCCGCGACATTCTCGGCACCGCCCAGACCGGCAGCGGTAAGACGGGGGCGTTCGGGATTCCTCTCATCGCCCGCCTGATGACCAATTCCCGCGGCATCGCGCTCATCATGACGCCGACCCGCGAACTGGCGGCGCAGGTGATCGAGGTATTCAACAACCTGCTCGGGCCGACCAACCCCATCAAGGCGGTGCTGCTTATCGGCGGCGAGCCGATGGGGGCGCAGACCCGCGCCCTGCGCACCCGTCCGCGCATCATCATCGGCACGCCGGGCCGCATCAACGACCATTTGGAGCAGGGCAACCTGATGCTGATGGAAACCTCCGTGCTGGTGCTCGACGAGATGGATCGAATGCTCGATATGGGCTTCGCCGCGCAGATCGACCGCATCGTGAAATTCGTCCCGAAAACGCGCCAGACCATGCTGTTCTCCGCCACGCTTCCGGCTGAGATCAAGAAGGCCGCGGACAAATACCTCAACGATCCCATCCGCGTGGCCGTCGGCGCGCCGAACGTGGCGGCCAAGAAGATCGAGCAGAAGGTGATTCGCCTGCAGCCGGATCAGAAATACAAGCAGCTGGTGAAGGAACTCGACACCCGCGCCGGCTCCATCATCGTGTTCGTCAAGACCAAGCACGGCGCGGAGAAGATGGCCGACAAGCTGCACAAGGAGCGCTTCGGCGTCGATACCATTCACGGCGACCTCGAGCAGCGCCAGCGCGAGCGCGTGATCGCCGCCTACCGTGAGCGCCGCTTCCGCATCCTCGTGGCGACCGACATCGCGGCGCGCGGGCTGGACATTCCGCATATCGAGCACGTCATCAATTATGACCTGCCGCATGCGCCGGAGGATTACATCCACCGCATCGGCCGCACGGCCCGCGCCGGAGCCGATGGCGCCGCCATCAGCTTCGTGACGCCGGAGGATGAGAAACGCTGGGACGCCATCGAGCGCCTGCTCAATCCCGATGCGGCCAAAACAGCGCCGGCTGCAAAGCCTGCCTTGGTGTCGACGCAGCAGGCGGCGGACACGGAGGGCGCGCCTAGCAAGCGCCGCCGTCGCCGCAGCCGTGGCGGCCGCAAGTCCCCGCAGGCCCCCTCAGCCCATATGGTGGCCTGACCACGACACCAGTGCCCGCTGGCAATCGGGTCTTTCGGCGCCTGCGAGAGAGGGAAATCACGTTCCGGCGCAAGCCTTTATGAGGCATGTCTGAATGTGCTAACCGGGCGTGGGAGCCGGCGCCGGTTTTACGGAATATTTACTTCGTTTTCCTATCCTTGCAGGAGGAGAAAACGAACATGTCCGCTGCCGCCCCGTTGCCTGCGTTCTCTGCGGACATGAGTTTCCGGCAGATAGCCGAAAAATCCGTCTCGGCGCTCATCGTTCTGGGGTTCCTGCTGGCGACGGATCCCCGCCAGATGTTTCTCTGCATGATCGTGCTGGGCCAGGCGCATTTCTTCATCGCCTATTACATGCAGTATAAGGCGGGGAAAGTCGATGCAGGCTACGTCAGACGCTACATCGCGGCGGCGCTGTTCATCTTTGGGACCTATCAGGCGGTTCCGGATTTCGGCATCATTAAATTCGAGGTCCTCAAGGATGTCACCGGGCTATGGTTCATCATCCACATGGTGGGCGATGAGTTCTTCCTCCTCGGCCGCCGCGCCCGGAAATCGCAGGTCCTCGCCTTCCTGCCGGCGATTATGATGTTCAGCTGGTACAATCTCGCCGCGCCGTTCGGCCACCCGTACGCGGCCTATGTGACCGTCGTGATGGCGGGGTTCCTCATCAGTGCCGCCATGCAGCGAAAGGAAGAGGCGCGGCCCCTGACCGCCACGGATCTCTATATCCACGTCCTCTCCCTGGCCTCCATCACCGTTGCCGGCATGGCCGCTATGGGGGTGAAGGTGCCGGTGGAGTCCTTCCTCTCCTTCGTCATCATCTTTCATTACTTCAACTGGTATGCCTTTGCGTTCACGCGCTACGCCACCCATCCGCGGCGCATGCAGGTCTTCTTCTACCCGGCCATGGCATGCAACCTGCTGGCCATCGGGCTCTATGCGGTCAGTGTCACCCTGGCTCCTTTTTCCTTCATCCACTCCACGTTTTTTGCGGTCGATTCCTTTTATCAGTGGACGTTGCTGCATCTTTTTGTGACCCTGCGGCAGGAGGATTTCCAGGCCATCGGCCTAGCACGTAAACCCCTCCTGCATGCGCCGTCCGCACAGGCCCTGGACTACTGATGGGAATCTTCAGGCTCATTCTCTGCCTCAGCGTGGTCTATGCCCATCACCTGATTACCGACTCCCTGACCTCGAACCGGGACGCGGCCATTTCCTATCTGCGGCTGTTCGTCGGGCCGATTGGGGCCTGCGTGGTCAACGCATTTTTCCTCATGTCGGGTTTCTACTCACAAATGCTGCTGGAGGAGAAATTCGCAGGTCGGCCCGGTGCCGTGCGGCGATATTACCTGTTTCGCCTGATCCGGCTCATGCCGACCTACCTGGTGGCGCTGTTGCTGCTGGCGGCCCTGTCCGGATGGGTGAGCCTCTCGCCCCGCGAACCCATCCTGCTGGATCAGATAAAGGAACTGCTGATTCTGCCATCTTCCTTGACTGACCTGCATTTCTGGGCGAAGAATCTTTTCCTTTTCAATCCCTATCAGCTCAAATTCCATGATTTCCGGTTCATCGAGGTGCAGAGCTATTACGCCCTCTGGCCCGCCTGGACGCTGTCGCTGGAAATCCTGTTCATTCTCATGGCCCCGTTGTTCCTGGCGAGGCGCACATGGTTTCTCTATGGCTTCTACCTCGCCGTCTTATGCGCGCTCTATTTTGCCTCCGATGGCATCTTCAGCGGCTATTTCGGCGCCACCTTGCTCTATTTTTATCTCGGCGCCTTTGAGTACAAGCTCTACAAGCGTCACCTGCTTCCCCGCTTCGATACGGCCACCCGCTCAAGGTATCTGGCCGGCTACGGGCTGGTGATGATTCTGGGCCTCTATGTGAGCTATTTCGTCTCGCTCAGTGCATGGATGGGGGTTACCCGCTTCTATGTCTTCTGCATAATCCATGTGGCCTGCTTCGTGCCCTTCATCGCGGCGATGACGCGCTTTTCGAAAATCGACCGGATCATCGGTCAGCTGACCTACCCGATCTATCTCTTCCATATCCCGCTTTTCGCGGTGTGCCTGCTGCTGGGCATCGAGGCGGATGTGCCGTTCGTTCTGGTGGGCAGCCTGCTACTAGCCGCGCTGTGCTTTGTCGGGATTGAGCAGCCGCTGCGGCATTGGCGCTACCGGTTGCTGGCGCGGCACGCCTAGGCTCAGGGCGTTGGCTCGAACCGCAGAGCGACGCCGTTGGTGCAGTAGCGCAAGCCCGTGGGCGGTGGGCCGTCCTCGAAGACGTGGCCGAGATGGCTTTCGCAGCGCTGGCAATGGAACTCGGTGCGGATCATGCCGAACTTGAAATCACGCTTGGTGGCGACGCTGCCGGAGATGGCCTCATAGAAGCTCGGCCAGCCGGTGCCGCTGTCAAACTTGGTGCGCGAGGAGAACAGCTCCGCTCCGCAGGCGGCGCAGAAGAAAGTGCCGGGGCGCTTTTCATCGTTGAGCGGGCTGAGGCCCGCGCATTCCGTGCCTTCGCAGCGCATGACGCGGTATTGCTCCGGTGTCAGGCGAGTGCGCCATTCATCGTCGGTGAGGGTGAGGGGCTCATGGGTCATGGGAAAGAATATAGGGCAGTCCGCCGGATATCCAAGATGCAAGCAAGACGGCCAAAAACCGCCATAAATGCGTGATATTCTTCGCTTGAGTTCCGCTGCCCGATTGGTTAATTGTTAAAATCCGGTAAACAAGCTGGCACATTTTGACTGCATGGACCTGACCCGTCGACAATTTGCCTTAGGGCTTGGGGCTGCCGCCGCGGCCAGCCTGCTTCCTGAGCTAGGCCTAGCTTCCGTACCGGTAAGCGCAGGTGGGCGTACGCTGTCTTTCCTGAACCTGCACACGGGCGAGAAGGGGAAGTTCACCTACCGTGAATATGGCCGGTTGGTGCCGGAAGAGGTGTCGCGGCTCTACCATCTCATGCGCGATCACCGCACCGGGGACGTGCACCCCATCGATAGCCGCCTGCTGGATCTGCTCTATGCGCTGCAGCAGAAGACCGGCACGGGCAAACCGTTCGAAATCATCTCCGCCTACCGCTCCCCCAAGACCAACGCGATGCTGGCCAGCCATTCCAACGGCGTGGCGAGCAAAAGCCTGCACATGACGGGGCAGGCGATCGATATCTGTCTGGGCGACGTCCCGCTTTATCAGCTGCGCAATGCCGCGCTGAAACTGAGGGCAGGCGGCGTCGGGTTCTATCCGAACCCCGGTTTCGTGCATGTGGATACGGGCCGCGTGCGGCGCTGGTAGGAGAAGGCTCAGCGTGAGGCGAACTGACGCCCGCTACGCTGGCGCACCTTGGTCAAGAGTTCGCTGTAGAGCTGCTCATCCCGCCCGTAAATGTCGGGGTAGAATTCAGGCTGGCCGTCTTCATTTACCCACGCCGTAAAATAGGTGGTGAGCACGGGCAGGGGCCGGCTCATCTGGTAGCTGCGTGACGCGCTGGTATCATACGCTTTCTCCAGCCCGCTGGCCGCGTCGGGCCGTCCCAGCGCCATCACGAATTTTGCCAGCTCCTTCGGCTTCTCCAGCCGGATGCAGCCATGGCTCAGGGCGCGGAAGGACTGGCTGAACAATTGCGGCCGGGCGGTATCATGCAGGTAGATGGAATCGGACTTCGGCATGAGGAATTTCACCTTGCCGAGCGCATTGCCACGCCCGGCAGGTTGTTCGACATGCACGTCATTGGCGCTCATCTGCGACCAATCGATGGCCAGCGGGTCGACGACCTGGCCGGTGCGGCGATCCGTCACGCGGTAGCCGCTGAGCGAGGCCGGGTTGCTGCGCGCCTTGGGCAGCATTTCATCGCGCAGGATGCGGTAGGTGGGCGTCCAAGTGGGATTGAGGACGATTTGGGTGATCTGGTTGGTGAATTCGGGCGTCGGATTCGTGCGCTCGCCGACGATGACGCGCATCTGCAGGGCGGGTTTGTTCTTCTGGTACGCCGTCAGGCGGAAGCCGGGCAGGTTGACATGGATATAGTCGCCCTGCGCCCGGGGCATCTGGCGGAGCCGCTCAAGAGTGAGGGCCAGTTGGCGGATGCGCTGGCTAAGGGGTGTATTGAGCGCCTTCACGGTTTCCTTGCCTAAAGTGCCGTCCGGCTCCAAACCATGGCGGGACTGGAAGCGCTTCAGCGCCGCCTGAAGGGAGCTGTCATAGATGTCGCCGAAGGGAACGGCGTGGCGGTCGGAGAGATCGTAATCACCGGTCAGGATGAAATAGCGGCGCAGGGCTTCCACCCGGCGGTCGCGCGCGCCGGGCTTCAGGGAGGTTGCGCCCTCGGCAATCACCGGCAGCCGGGCGGAGCGGGCTAGCTGCGCATATTCCGCATAGGCGCGTTGCAGCCGGGAGTACATGGGGTGGGAAGGAATGCTCTGGGCAACTACTTTGCCGGCGTGGCGGGTGGCATCGGCGGGAGCGATCAGGGCGTAAAGCCAGAACAGGCTGGCCGCTGGTTGCATGGCCTGCGGGCCAACGGTGCCGCGGGCGCGCAGGCCATCATGCACGTCCCGAAGGGCCTGGGAGAGGGCGGAGACACGGTCCGTGCATGCGCCGTTGCCCGTGCCGATGAGGCCGGGCTGGGCCAAGCCGTGTTGCTCGATGTGGCGGAAGATTTCGTCAAACGCCGGCGCGGTGCGCTGGCAGGCCAGCTGGCTGGCAGTCTGGTAAACTCTCATCGCCTCCAACGGGAGGGGGGTGCGGCCGCTGAAGCCATGGGCTTCGGGCCCTGACAGAAGAAACATCACAGGAAGCAGAACCGAAAGAATGCGTCGGAACGTTAGGGTCATTCGTAAAGAATACACCAGCCAAGTTTAATAAGAATTAATCCAAAAGGTTTGTTTTTATACGGTTTGTTAACTTCCTTGCCGGTGGCGCACATGCCGCGATAGGTTCGTGACGTTATTTCCCACAAAACCCTTGATAGATATTCGGGACCGCTTATTTATGAATTCCTGATGCAGCCCGCTCAGCATATTGCGATTATCGGCACCGGGATTTCCGGGATGGGGGCGGCGTATCTGCTACAACCGCACCATCAGATCACGGTTTATGAGCAGAATGACTATATCGGCGGTCACACACGCACCCGCGAAATCGATTACGATGGCCGCCACATCGCGGTGGATACGGGCTTTATCGTCTTCAACTACCGCAACTACCCGCATCTGACGGCGCTGTTCGAGCGGCTGGATGTGCCGGTGGAGAAGAGCGACATGTCCTTTGCCATCTCGGTGGAGGACGGGGCTTTCGAGTGGGGCGCCAAGACGCTGAACGCCATTTTCGGCCAGCGTCGCAACCTCGTCTCGCCGCGCTTCTGGCGCATGGTGCGCGATGTGCGCCGCTTCTTCCGCGAATCGCCGAAGGTGCTGGCGCGTGATGAGCTGATCTCGCTCGGGGCGCTGCTCGATGAATTGCGGCTGGGCGAGGATTTCCGCCGTTATTTCCTGCTGCCGATGGGCGGGGCCATCTGGAGCTGCCCGGTGGAGACCATGCTGTCCTTCCCGGCGCAGACCTTTGTGCGCTTCTTCCAGAATCACGGGCTGCTGACCTTCAACGACCAGCCGCAATGGTACACGGTGACCGGCGGCGCCAAGGAATATGTGAAACGCCTCACCGCGTCCTTCGCCGACCGTATCCGCTTGAATTGCGGCGTGCGCGCCGTGCGCCGCACGGAAGCGGGCGTGGAGGTGACAAACGCGCAGGGGCGCACGGAAACGTACGATCAGGTGGTGTTCGCCTGCCATGGCGATCAGGCGTTGCGGCTGCTGAGCGACGCCACGCCAGAGGAGCGCCGCGTGCTGGGCGCGTTCCAGTACCAGAAGAACCGCGTCTACCTGCACCGCGACGTGGCGCAGATGCCCAAGCGCCGCGCCTGCTGGTCGAGCTGGGTGTACCTCTCCGACGGTAATGCGCGCCCGGAGGCGCTCGCTGTCACCTACTGGATGAACAGCCTGCAGAACATCCCCGATTCGCACCCGCTCTTCGTGACACTGAACCCGCTCACCCCCATCCGCGAGGAGATGATCTTCGACCAGACGGAGCTGGAGCACCCGGTCTTCTCCGCCGAGGCGGTGGCAGCGCAGGGGCAGATCGGTGAGATTCAGGGCCAGCATCGCGCCTGGTTCTGCGGCGCGTGGCAGCGCTACGGTTTCCATGAGGACGGACTGAACAGCGCCGTGCAGATGGTGGCCAAGATGGGAATCACCCCGCCATGGCAATAGACAACGGCCTGCTCATCGCCGATGTGATGCATGCGCGGCATGCACCGAAGCGCCACGCGTTCCGCTACAAGGTCTATTACCTCTGCTTCCCGCTGACACGGATGCACGAACTGGCCAAGGCGAAGCCGCTTTCCGTCAACCGCCCCGGGATATTTGCGTTTTACGAGAAGGACCACGCGCAGGGCCGCGCCGTGCCCGCCGAAGGCTGGCTGCGCGGGCTGATGCGCGAATGGGGCCTCACGGCGGCGGATGGGGAGATTGTGCTGCTCACCATGCCGCGCGTGCTGGGCTATGTGTTCAACCCGGTGAGCTTCTGGTTCTGCTTGGACAAGGCCGGGCAGCTGCGCGCCGTCTATGCCGAGGTGAACAACACCTTCGGCGAGCAGCATGGCTACTGGTGCTTCCATGACGACCAGCGCCCGATCGGCCAAGATGATCTGCTCACCACGCGCAAGGTGTTCCATGTTTCGCCCTTCTTCGAGGTGACGGGGGAGTACCGCTTCCGCTTTGCTTACGGCGAGGAAAAGCTCGGCGTGTGGATTGACTATCTCAAAGAGGGCGCGCATGTGCTCTCTACCGCGCTCACCGGCAAGCGCCAGCCGCTCACCACGCGCACGCTGCTCGCCGCCTTCGTCACATACCCGCTGGTGACCGTGAAGGTCGTCGCGCTGATTCACTATCATGCCCTGCGGCTCGTGCTGAAGGGCATCCGCTACCACACCAAACCCACTCCCCCCTTAGCAGAGGTGACCCGATGAAATCCTTCCTGATTCCCCGCGTGGCTGACCAGTTCTTCGCGGCCCTGGAGCGCACGCGTTTTGGTGAGCTGCACGTGACCGCGCCCGGCGGCTTCGCGCGCACCTTCCGCGGCCCGGAAGCCGGCCCCGTCGCCAGCTTCCACGTGCATGACTGGAATACGCTGCTGATGCTGGCCTCGCGCGGCGATATCGGCCTCGGCGAAGCCTATATCGACGGGCTGTGGGATACGGACAATCTCGACGTGCTGTTCCAGTTTTTCCTGAAAAACCTCGATGATCTGGAGCGTTTTGCGCATGGCAATGCGCTGAACCGGCTGTGGTTCAACCTGATCAACTATGTCATCCGCCGCAACTCGCCGAAAGGCAGCCAGAGCAACATCCGCGCGCATTACGATGTCGGCAACCAGTTCTATTCGCTGTGGCTGGACCGCACGATGACCTATTCCAGCGCCATCTTCCCGAGTAACGACAACACCTCGCTGGAGCAGGCGCAGGCGCGTAAATACGGACGCATCCTCGAGAAGCTTGGCAGCGATACGGGCCGCGTGCTGGAAGTGGGCTGCGGCTGGGGCGGCTTCGCGGAAGCGGCCAGCCGCGAGGGACGGCAGGTGACCGGCATCACCGTTTCTCCGGCGCAGCATGCCTACGCTACAAAGCGGCTGGACGGCAAGGCGGAGATTCGCCTGCAGGATTACCGCCATACGGAGGGCAAATTCGATGCCATCGTCTCCATCGAGATGTTCGAGGCGGTGGGCGAGCGTTACTGGCCGACCTATTTGTCCACGCTGAAACAGCGTCTGGCGGAGGGGGGGAAGGCCATGATCCAGACCATCACCATCGATGACGCCGTGTTCGCGGGCTACCGCACGCGCAGCGACTTCATCCGCCATTATACCTTCCCCGGCGGGATGCTGCCCTCCGTGCAGCGCTTCCGCGAGGAGGCGCAGAAGGTTGGCTTCGATTGCCGCGACGTGTATCGCTTCGGGCAGGACTACGCCCGCACCCTGCGCGAATGGATGCTGCGCTTCGACGCGGCGGAGCCGGAGATTCGCCAGATGGGCTATGACGAGGCCTTCCTGCGCAGCTGGCGTTTCTATATGGCGATGTGCGCCGCCGCCTTCGATGTGGGCCGCACCGATGTCGTCCAGGTGGAGCTGAGCCATGCGGCGTAGTCTGGCATTTGTGATGGCGATGCTGCTGGCCATGCCAGCACTCGCGGGGGCACCGCTGCCGGAACTCAATGGCACGCTGAAAAACGAGACGCCTTACGGCACAGGCGCGCTCACCTGGCTGTGGATGACGGCTTACGATGCCGAGCTGTGGACGGACGCGGAGTCCTGGTCGATGGAGTCGCCCTTTGCGCTGAGCCTGACTTATCACATGGCGTTCTCCAGTGAGGATATCGTCAGCCGCACGGAAGAGGAGTTGGCGAAGGTGTCGGACGTGACGGCGGAGCAGCTCGCCGCGTGGCGTCCGCAATTGCAGCGGGCCATTCCGCCGGTGCGGGAAGGTGACCGCATCACGGCGCTCTACGTGCCGGGGCAGCGGGTGCAGTTCTTCATGAACGGCCAGCCGACAGGCAAGATTTCCGACCCCGATTTCGCCGCGCCGTTTTTCGCCATCTGGCTGTCGGAGAAAACCTCCGAGCCGGGGCTGCGCGCCGCGCTGCTGAAAGGCCGCCAGCCGTGAGCACCCCGGGTCGCAGCGACCTCGTGCGCTACGGCCTGTTCGGCCTGCCGCTCGCCTTTGCCGGATTGCCGCTCTATGTGCATCTGCCGCGCTATTACAGCGAAGTGCATGGCATGGGCCTGACGCTCATCGGCGCCCTGCTGCTGGCGGCGCGTCTGGTGGATACGGTGCAGGATCCTCTGATCGGCTGGGCGGCAGACCGCTGGCCGCACCGCCGCCGCACCATGATGATGGCGAGCCTGCCGCTGCTGGCTCTCAGCTATGCCGCCATCTTCTGGCCCTTGCCCCTGCACGGGGCGGCGCTGTCCGCATGGCTGCTGGGAATGCTGGTGCTCGCCTATACCGGCTTCAGCATCCTCAGCATCCTCTATAGCGCCGCCGGGGTGACGCTGGCGGGCGGCGATTACCATGCCAATACCCGTGTCGCCGCCGCGCGCGAGGGCATCGTGCTGATCGGCGTGGTGCTGGCGGCTGCCCTGCTGCCGCAGCTGCTGATCAATCGCTTCGGCATGGCGCAGGGCTTCCTTCTGTTCAGCGGGCTGTTCGCCGTGACGCTGTTTGCCTGCGCCGTGCCGCTGCTGCGCATGCGCGCGCTGTTTTCCGCCACGCCGAACGCGGGGCCGCACGGCAGTGTGCGTCAATGCTTCGCCACCCCTGAGCGGCGCTGGCTGTTTGCGCTGTTCTTCGTCAACGCGCTGCCGGTGGCGGTGACCTCGACGCTGTTCCTGTTCTTCGTGGAAGACCGGCTGCAGGCCCCGGAGGCGACCGGCTGGCTACTGGCGCTTTACTTTCTGACCGCCGCCGCATCCGTGCCGCTCTGGACGCGCCTGACGCGCCGCCTCGGCAAGCGCCGGGCGCTGATGGGCGCGCTGCTGCTGGCCATCGCGTCCTTCATCTGGGCGTACGGGCTGGGGGCGGGGGAGGTGACGGCGTTTGCCATCATCTGCGCCATGTCCGGCATCGCGGTAGGGGGTGACGTAGCCATCCTGCCCTCGCTGCTGGCGGATGCGCTGATGGAGGCGCCACAGATTCGTAGCCTCGCTTTTGGCGTGTGGAATTTCCTCACCAAGCTGACGCTGGCGTTGGCCGCCGGGCTGGCCCTGCCGCTGCTGGATGCCGCCGGGTACCAGCCGGGGCAGGCGAACGGGCCGGAGGCGCTGGGCGCGCTCAGCCTCGCCTATGCGCTGCTGCCCTGCCTGCTGAAAATCGCCTCGATTGTGATGCTTTTTCTCAGTCCCCTTGATCAACGGAGAATCCCATGAAACGCTTCAAGACTTTTCTCGCCAGCATGCTCTTCCTGCTCGGCGGCTGCTCAGGCCAGACGCCGGAGGATTACAAGGCCAACACACCGGTGCTCGATCTGCGCCAGTACCTGAACGGGCGGCTGGAAGCGTGGGGCGTGCTGTTTGATTACACCGGCAAGGTGGACCGCTCCTTCTACGTGGTGATGGAAGGCAGCTGGCAGGGCAATGAGGGCACGCTGAAGGAATGGTTCACCTACAGCAATGGCCAGAAGGACGAGCGCGTCTGGACGGTGACCTATGCGGACGACCACCATTTCACCGGCACGGCGCATGACGTGATCGGCAAGGCGGAAGGCACGCAGTTCGGCAATGCCGTGAACATGCAGTACACGCTGCGCGCCAAGCGCGACAATGGCGACACCATCGACCTCTCGATGGATGACTGGATGTACCTGATTGACGACAAGACGCTCATCAACCGCACCACGATGAAGAAGTTCGGCATGAAGGTGGGTGAGCTGGTCATCGCCTTCCGCAAGGAATAGCCGCCATGTGGCAGGGCAGGCGCGTCTGGCTGATTGGGGCCAGCGAGGGCATCGGCGCGGCGCTGGCGAAAGCGCTGGCCGCCGCGGGGGCGCAATTGCTGCTCTCGGCCCGCAACGCGGAGCGGCTGAGAGGGCTGCTCGCCGAGTTGCCGGGGGCGGGGCATTGCGCGGTGCCGATGGATGTCCGCGCGCCTGCCAGCGTGGCCGAGGCGTGGGCGGCGGTGAGCGAGGCCGCGCCGGATATCGTCCTCTACAATGCCGGGGCCTATGAGCCGATGGGCGCGCGGGCCTTCGACCTCGCCAAGGCCGAGCAGATGATGGACGTGAATTTCCACGGCGCGCTGCGCGTGCTCTCACACGTGCTGCCGTTCTTTCTGGAGAGGCAGGCCGGGCATCTGGTGCTGGTGGCGAGCGTGGCGGCCTATTCCGGCCTGCCGAACGCCATTGGTTACGGCGCCAGCAAGGCGGCGCTGCTGCATCTGGCGGAGAATCTACAGGCGGACCTCGATGGCTCGGCGATCAAGGTGCAGGTGGTGAATCCCGGCTTCGTGAAGACGCGCCTTACCGACAAGAACGATTTCCCCATGCCTTGCATCATCACGCCGGAGGAGGCCGCCACCGCCATGATGCGGGGGATGGCGTCGGGGGATTTCGAAATCCATTTTCCCAAGCGTTTCACCTATGTGCTGAAAACACTGCGGCTCTTGCCCTACCGTCTTTACTTCACCCTGCTGCGCGCGCTGCTATGAGCCTTCGGCGATGCGGAGCTTTTCGAGGTTCGCCGTCGCCGCGAAATAATTGGCCAGCGATTTGAACAGCTTGAGCTGCATCTGGGCCTGCTTGATGCGGGCATTGGCCACGTTGTCCTCGCGCAGATTCACCACGAAGAAATCGCTGGCGCCGCTGGTGAAGCGTTCCTGCTCGGCGCGCTGCATGGTGCGCGCCACATCGGCTTCCTGCGCGGCGAGCTCGACATTCTGGCGCGCCATGGTGATGTCGGCGAGGATGTTCTTCAGCTCGGCGCGGATGCGGTCGTCGAGCAGGCGGCGCTGGTATTCCAGCTCCTTCAGCCGCGCCTTGGCCTGCGCAATGATGCCCTCACCGGCGCGGCGCTGCAGCGGGATGGAGACGTTCAGCTTCACCATCGCCTCTGTCTGGGCGCGCGTGGGGCTGCCCGCGCCGTAATCGCGCGATGTTTCCAAGCCCACATCGACGCGCGGCAGCACGCGGTTCTCGCCGAGGGCGAGGCGGTTCTGCTCCTGCGCGATGTTGGCATCGAGCACATTGAATTCGGGCCGGGCACTGATGGCGGTCAGAATCTCACCGTCCAGATCGGTCGGCTCCGGCGCAGGCACGACGGGGAAGGCAGGCGGCAGCATGGAAGGGTCTGGCGTCTGCGGCTGGCCGTTCGCATCCCGCCAATAGAGCGCCAGCTGGTTGCTGGCATTGATGAACTGCCGCTCCGCATCATTGAGCTGGGCGCGGCGGGCGAAGATATATTGCCGGTTTTCGGTGACGAAGATATTGGCCACATCGCCGCGCTCGGCGCGCTGGGAGAGGGCGCTTTGCCGATCCTCGGCGATTTGCAGCAGGTCGCGGCGCACCTGCACGATTTGCCCGGCGGCCAGCCATTCGGCATAAGCCTGCATGGCCGCGTGCTGGACGGAAATCTTGGTGAGCAGCAGGTCCAGCTCGGCGGCGTTGAGCTGCAGCTCGCTATTCATCAGGGTGAAGCGCTGCTCGTCGATGGCGCGGTCGCGCAGCAGTGAGAAGAAGGCGCCCAGCGCGAATTCGCCCCCCTCGTTGGTGAAGAGTTTGTCCTCGTAGATGGGAAAGCTGCCGTCCGAAACGCGGTAGCCCCCATAGACCCGCGTGTTGGTTCCCTCAAAGCGCTTCTCGATGCGTGTGTCGGTGTAGCGCCCGTCATAGAAGCCTTCGGGGCGGGCGTAGCTGTCGTTCTTCAACTCCAGATCGAAGATGCCCTGCGCCGCCGTCACCGCGCCCTGCTGCGCCTGCACGCCGGCGCGCGATTCCAGAATCTGCGGGTAATGCTTCAGCGAGGAGCCGAGCACGTCATCGAGCGTCAGCGTGGCGCTCCATGCCGGGCCCGCAAGCAGGCAGCTGGCCAGCAGGCTGGTGAGGAGGCGGCGGCTAGTTCTTCGCATCGCCCGGCATCTGCGGCGTGGGTTTCAGCGCCTGATCGAATTCCGGCGGGAAATTGTTCAGCTGGCGCCACAGCTCATAGCCGAGCGGCACGGTGTTCAGCAGCACCCAGCCCTTCGCTTTCGCGCCAAAGCGCAGGAAATGCCGATCCGGCCACGCCTCATTCGGGTCCTGCGTCACCAGGATGCGGAAGCGGCCGTTGGGTGAGACGTTGGGCTCGACGATTTTCACGATACCGCCAAACGTGCCGACCGCCACGGACGGCCAGCCGCTGAACTGTACCACCGGCCAGCCTTCGAATTGCAGCCGCACCTTGCGGCCGGGGGAGACCAGCGCCACGTCAAGGCCGTTGATGTAGAGCTCCACTGCCATCTCGCTGTCATCGGGAAGGAACGTGGCAAGCTGGTCGCCCTCTTTGATGAAGGTGGCGAGGTTGCCGGCGAGAATCTGCACCACCGTGCCGTCGCGCGGGGCGCGGATGAGCTGGCTCGCTTGCCGCGAGAGCTGCACGTCCGCCTTGTTGAGATCAGCGGCGGCCTGCGCCACTTCGGATTTCAGCGACTTGTACTTGATGCGTGCATCCTCATATTCTTTGCGCGCACTGAGGCCCCGCTTGTGGAGGTCTTCCTGCCGGTTGAGGTTGATCTCGGCGGTTTCCATGGCGATCTTCACGGCCTCGTATTTGCGGGCGACCGCGTCGCGCTCGGCCTCCAGACGCTCGACCAGCCGGGGGTCGTTATCGACGATCTCGACGATGGGGTCGCCTTCCTTCACCTTCGCGCCGTCCTGCACGTGCCAGCGGCTGATGCGCCCGCTCACCTGTGCGTTGACGGTCTGCAGCCGGTCTTCGGGCAGGAAGGCGGTGACCTGCCCGGCGCCCGGCGCGGTCTGCACCCACGGGGTGAAGGCGAGGAACAGCAGCAGGGTCACGATGGCTATGCGGATCAGCCAGCCAACCCGCTTCATGACGTGCGGGATGCGCAGCTCCTTCAGCGTGGTGAGGCGGTCGAGGTGATGGGCGGCGAATTCGTTCATGCCACCTCTCCATTGCGCTCGGCGGTGCAGAGCTCATCCAGCGTGTTGAAATAGAGCTGCCGTTCCTGCCCCAGCAGCAGGTAGCGGTCAAAGCTCTCGATGTCATTGCGGTTGGAGAAATAGAGCAGCGTCATGCCGGACAGGCCATGGATATGATCGAGAATCTGGCGGCGCTGGCGCTGGTTGAGGATGTCGAACAGCTCGGTCAGCACCAGCAATTTCGGGCGCGCCAGCAGCGCCACGGCCAGCTTCAGGCGCAGCACCTCGGCGTAGGAGAGCGGGTGGCCGGAGGGGGTCATCTCCGTCTCCAGCCCGTCCTTCAGGTGGCTGATCGTCTCCTCCAGATCGACCACGCGCAGCATGGCCTGGATGTCAGCGCGCGAGGCGTTGGGGCAGCCGAAGCGGAGGTAATTCTCGATGCTGCCCTCGATCATCATCGCATTGTCGAGCACGATGATTTTCTCACGCAACTTGTGCAGGTTGTAATCCAGCAGGTCCTTGTCGCCGATCATCAGGCGGCCCTGACCCGGTTCGCGGTGGCCCTGCAGCAGGTCGAGGATGAGTTTCTCCAGCGTGTTGGAGGTGGTGGAGGCCAGCACCTTGATGCCCGCGGGCAGGGCGAAATTCAGCACGAAGAGGCGGCTGCGGAAGCGGTGCTCGACCTGGTCGAACAGCACGTCCTTGGGTGTATTGTCCAGCTCGAAGCGGCCGTTGGTGTCCTCCAGCGGGATGTCGTAGAAATGCGAGATTTTCTCAAGCGACGCGTAGAGTTCGTAGAACAGCACGAGCTGCCCGGCGAACTTGGACATGCCATAGAGGATGGCCGAGAGAATCAGCTCGGCGGCCACCAGCTGGCCGAGCGTCAGCTGGTTGCGGATGACCAGCCAGCCGCCGATGCCAAGCAGCGCCGCGCTGGCTAGGGCGTAGAGCGTGAGGAAGCTGATATTCTGCGCGATGGTGGCGCCGAACAGCCGCTTGCGGGCCTTGATGTAGTCACCCATCAGATAGTCGCTGCGGTCGAGGGCGTAGAGGATGTGCTTCTCGGATTTGAAGAAATGGTTGGCGCGGGCGATTTCCTCGAGCCAGCGGGCCGTGTCATACTTGGCTTTGGAGACGCGCAGCGCCTGTTGCATCGCGCGCGCGCCCCAGATTTTCCAGATGGCGTAGATGGTGAGCACCAGCAGCAGGTTGAACATTAACAGCATCGGATGGTAGAACGATACGATGGCGATGCCGACCACCGTCTGCAGGCTGAGCGAAAAGGCCCCGGTGACCAGCAGCGGCAGGTTCTTCTGCACGATCATGATCTCGAAGAACCGGTTGATCAGCTCGGCGCGGTTGATGCTCTCGAAATGCGCATATTTGGCGTAGATATTGCGCAGGGTGATGTCGCCGGTGATGCGGGCGTAGAAGCGTCGCTCGAACAGCTCCATCGTGTAATATTGCAGGACGTTGAGCGCGCCGGAGAAGCCAAGCAGAACCAGCAGCATCACGGAGAGAACCACCACCGGATTGACAAGTGTCGTATTGGCGACCGTGCTGATAAGCGTCTGTACCGATATGGGGATGGCCAGCGTCAGCAGGCTGACACCGAGGCCATAGACGATGGCCAGCACATAGAAGCTGCGTTCGGGCTGGAGAATCAGCCGAAACAGGTAGGAGAGCGAAGGCGGGGTGTGTCCTTGCGACCGACTTTTCAACGGGGGCATGCGATGTTTCACCTCAGGGCGTGCCTAGCGTTTCTTCTTGCATAAGGCATCGCCGGGCTCCGTACCATCAAAATCCTTCAACGTGCTTGAAAATAGGGCACTTCGATACAAGCGCAAGCCTGAGTGTGGCCAAAAAAAGGGGCTCCCGGAGGAGCCCCTTTCATACGCTTAATCTCGCAAAGGCTTAGGCGGCCTTGGCGAAGGAGGAGATTTCCTCGACGCTTTCGGCAGCGCGGCGGTTCAGCATGTCAAAAGCTTCCATGCTGGACTTGGTCGCCATTTCGGAGATTTCACGGGCGCTGCTGATGGCGTTCTCGTACATCGACTTGGCGTATTCGGTCTGGCGCGCGGTGTTGGTTTCCGGCGAGCTGGAGGTCATGATGTCCTTGGTGGTCTTCAGGAACTGCTCGACCGTGTCGCGGATCATTTCGGTCTGGCGCTTGGTGATGGCTTGCGCGCTTTCCATCATCATCTGGTTGGCGGCGGTGAAGGCTTCCACATTGCGGCGCTGCATCGTGAAGAGCTGGTTCATGTCAAAGGACGGGGCTTTGAAGCTGCTCCAGGCTTTGAACAAGTCGGTGTTGTAGGTGTTGCTGTTCTTGGTGGCCATGATGGTCTCCTATGTAAATTCAGGGCGTACGAGTTATGTATGAACCCATACCGGTTCGCGTAGCACTATAAATGAATTAATTATGCCAAGTCAACCGATTTTCTTGTGCGGCGCACAAGCCAAGAAATGCAACCCTTGATTATTGTGCAGACGCAGCAATTTCCCTCGCTCTTTGCAACGCCGCCTGCACGGCATCATGCATCAACCGAAGCTGCCCATCCGGGTGCATCAGATGCGAAAGCGCCGCTTCCGTCGTACCGCCGGGGCTGGTGACATCCTCGCGCAGCTTCGCCAACGCGTCACCGCTGAGATAGGCCAGCTCGCTGCTGCCATGCAGCGTCTGGACAACCAGAAGGCGAGCCGTGGTTTCATCGAGTCCTGCCTCGATGGCAGCGGAAATCAGGCATTCCATGAAGTAGAAGACGTACGCGGGGCCGCTGCCGGAGATGGCGGTGGCGATGTCTATGCCGGACTCGTCGTCGAACCACACCGTCTCTCCCACGGCGCGCATCAGCGCGTCCGCGAGATCGGTATCCGCTTCGGTGGCGTGCGGGCTGGCATGCAGCGCCGTCATGCCCATGCCAATCAGGCAGGGCGTGTTCGGCATGATGCGTACCAGCCGCGCCCGCGCGCCGAGATGCGTGGTGTAGAACGCCACGCGCCGCCCGGCGGCAACGGTGAAATAAGGCAGGTCTGTGCCGAGAATGGCCGCGCAGGCGGGCAGCGTCTGCGGCAGAGTCTGCGGTTTGACGGCGAGCAGCACGGCGCTGGGGGCGGGGTGGGCGGGAAGCTGGGTAAGGTCGGCGCACCAGCGGATCTGGTGGTGCTGGCGCACCCCATCCGGTAGTTCCGGCGTCGGTTTCACGATGGTAACGCCATGCTTCCACGCGCCGGTGGCAAGCCATTGCGCAAGCAAAGCACCGCCCATCCGGCCACAGCCGAGCATCACCAGATGCGGATTGCTCATGCGACGCCTGCGGGCTCGAACAGGACGAGTTTCAGCGCTTCCTCGCTGTTCTGCCCGCCCCACAGGACGGTCTGGAAGGCGGGGTAGAAACGCTCGCACTCGGCGGCGGCGATGTCGATGATTTCCTCCACCTGCCCCTGCGTGAGGGATTTGGCATCGCGCAGCAGCTGGCCGTAGCGGTAGGCGATGCTGCCATCCACCGAGGAGATGTCGAAATGGCCGAGCAGCACATGCTCGTTTACTTTCGCCACCAGCGGGTAGAGGAGGGAGCGATGCTGTTCGGGGATCTTGATGTCGTAGGACGAGGTCAGCATCAGCGCGCCGAGCGACTCCTCCCAAGACAGCCATAACCGGTAATTGCACCAGTGTCCTTCCAGCTCGGCCACCAGTTCGTCCTCGAGCGGACGGTCGAACGGCACCTCGCGGTGCAGCATCACTTCCTCGGCCAGCTCGATGGGGTTGAGAACAGGTGTCTCGAGGTCAGGCAAGCGAACAGCCATACGTACCCTCCGACATGAAATGGATGACAGGCGACCTGTCAGACGCATCATGCCAAGAACCTGTCGGCATCGCTAGTGGATTTTCACAAAATCTGGTAGGTTTTGCATAAATCCTTTCCATATGTGGAGATTTGGTGGAGCAGGGGCCGGAACTGGTGATCAAGGCGGGGACGGCGTTCGGCTCCGGCGCACACCCCTCCACGGCGTTCAGCCTGGAATGGCTGGGCGTACTCGGCCCGGCGCATGCGGGCGGGCGGATGCTTGATGTCGGCTGCGGATCGGGCATCCTCGCCATCGCGGCGGCGAAGTTTCACGGAATGCAGGTGCTGGCCTGCGACCTGCAGGCGGAAGCGGTGGCGCAGACACTGCGCAATGCCGAGCGAAATGGCGTGGCGGCGCGCATCGCGGCGGTGCGTGCCGACGGGGTGCGGCACGCGCAGATTGCTGCCAAAGCGCCGTATGATCTGATCATGGTCAACATCCTCTATGACGTGTACCTCCCCTGGCTGCCGCATTTGCAGGCGCTGCTGGCGGAGGGCGGGCATCTGGTGCTCTCCGGCGTGCTGGCGTGGCAGGAGCCAGCGCTGGCGGAGGCCTGCCATGCCGCCGCGTTTACAGGATACACGGCGCATGGCACGGGCGAGTGGCGGGCCTGTGCCATGACCAAAGCCTGAGATGCATCAGAGGGTTGCATTATACTGACGGCGAAAAAGCTGGAAATGCCCACGGTGAAACGATAGAGACAAAGGCATCATTCCGGCGCACGCATGTCATATAAACAACGTCTCCCCAACTGGCTTACCAACAGCCGCATCTTCGTGATTCCGCTGATGCTGGGCGCGTTTTACCTGCCCGCGCCGGAGAAATACTGGCTGCCCGCCGCGATTTTCCTCTATGCCTGCGTAACCGACTTCTTCGATGGCTACCTCGCCCGCAAATGGCAGGTGGGCAGCACCTTCGGCCGTGTGCTGGACCCCATCGCCGACAAATTGCTGGTGGCGGTGGCGCTGTTCATGCTGGTGAAGGAAGGCCGCGCCGACGTGCTGCCAGCGGTGGCGATCCTCTGCCGCGAGATTCTTGTCTCCGGCCTGCGCGAGTTCCTCATCGAGCTGCGCGTCTCCATGCCGGTGACGCATCTGGCGAAGTACAAGACGGCGTTGCAGATGTTTGCGCTGTTCCTGTTGCTGCTGGGGCCGGGCGTGCCGCCGGAGACATACATGAACGAGGTAGGCCGCGTGCTGCTCTGGATCGCGGCCGGGCTGACGCTGGTGACGGGCTATGTCTATCTGCAGACCGGCCTGAAGCATATGGCGGAGCCGTAAGAAATCGGCGGGCTTGCCCATCGCTTATTTATTCTGCGGCCCACAAGTTGAATAGATGAAACGGACATTCGTATGAAGAAGCATCACCGCACCTTGTTCTGGATCGGCGCAGGCCTGCTGTCCCTCGCAGTGGCCGTGCCGCTGCTGGGCTATCTGGCGCTGACCTTCTATGACGTGAACCGTTTGAAGCCGCGCATCGAGCGGGCAGTGAGCACGGCGACCGGGCGCGAGTTCGTCATCCATGGCGACCTATCCTTCACGCCTGGACTCGCCCCCACCGTGCGCGCCGAGCAATTGACCCTCACCAACCCGCAATGGGCGAAGGACCCGGAGTTCGCCAGCATCGGCGCGCTGGAGGCAACGTTCGAACTGAAGCCGCTGCTGCAGCGCCAGTTGATCATCCACAGCATTCACCTCTCCGACGCCGAGCTGCATCTGGAAAAAGGGGCAGGCAAGGATCAGCAGAACTGGGTGTTCACGCCCCAGGCCGAAGCCGGGCAGGAGCGTGCCGAGGCCGAAAAGGAAGGGGGCTTCCGCTTCGAGCCGCGCATCGCGGAAGTGCAGCTGGAAAACTGCACCCTGCACTACCGGGATGGGCAGAAGAACGCGCTCTACACGCTTGGCCTGCCCTCGGTGGCCCTGCAGGTGTCGCCCAACGCCAAGCTGACGGCGGAGCTGACCTATGAGGGGATCACCGGCGAGCTGACAGCGGGCGAGGCGGAAAGCCTGCCGGTCTTCATGGAGCAGGGCGGCAAAGTGTCGCTAGCCATCCGCACGCCCGCGCAAAACGGTGCGCTGAACTTTGATGGCACCTTTGGCCCCGTCGCCAAAGGATTCCAGCTGGAAGGCGCGCTGGAGGCGAAGGCGGATTCGCTCGCCGCATTCCGGCCGCTGGCACCCACTTTGCCGGAAACCGCTCCCGTGGCGCTGAAAATCAAGGGCAGCGCAACGCCTGAGCGCATCGCGCTGGCCAGTTACCAACTGAACATGCTGCCGCAGGGGCCTGTGCAGGGGAAGGCCGATATCCGGCTGGGTGGGGCGCGTCCGGTGATCAATGCCGACGTGGCGCTGCCGGCCTATGTCATGGAAGCCAAGGAGCTGGCGGCCAATGCGGGCGGCGCCGGCGGCGGTGGCGCGCCGGCAACGGGCGGACTCATCCCCGATGCGCCGCTGCCGGTGGATTGGGTGAAGGCGCTCGACGGGATCTTCCAGATCACCATGCCGCGCTTCCAGCGGGAGACGCTGGTGTTGCAGAACATCCAGGCAACGGCCACCCTGCGCGGTGGCGTGCTGGAGGTGGCCCCGCTGCGCTTTGCCGCCTTCGAGGGGCAGACAGAGGGACGGCTGAGCATCGATGCCAGCACGACCCCGCCGCAGTTTGCCATGCAGGCCCACGGGCGGGACTGGCAGATGGATCACATTGTCCCCCGCCCGGACAATCAGGGCGGGCGGTTGCAAGGCGGGCGCACACAGCTGGCGCTTGATCTGGCCGGGCAGGGAGAGAGCGTGAAACCGCTGCTCGCCACCTTGCGCGGAAACGCGGAATTCGATCTGCAGGACCTGCGCTACCGCAGCCCGGCCGCGGCGGCCGCGCTCACCGATTTCTTCCAGCTTCTGCGCGGGCAGGGCAGCGGGGATATCCGGCTCAATTGCGCCGCCGGGCGGTTTGCCGTGGCGCGGGGCGTGGCGACAGCGCAGCATCTGGGCATGGATACCAGCGGGGCGTATGTCACGGGGGAGGGGGATATCAACCTCGCCGAGGAACGGCTGAACCTGGTGCTGACGCCGCGCGCCAAGGCAGTGGGCTTTGCTGACCTCGCCGTGCCGGTGCGCTTTGCCGGAAGCATGCTCGACCCTTCAGTGCGTCTTGATACGCGCGGGACGGCCTTGCGCGCCGGGCAGGTGGCGCTGGGCATCGCCTCCGGCGGCACGCTGGGGCTGGCCATGCTGGGCAAGAACCTGACCGACAAGATCGGCATCACCGCCAATAACAGCCCGTGCAAGATGGCAGTACCCGGCAATCTACCAGAGGCCGCGCCAGCCGCCGGGGGACCCGCTCCGGATCGTTAATAGGTATTTAATATATTTTGACTGTCGAAATGGTCTTACAGGGAAAACCGCGCCAAAATGCAGCTTAGAGGCACATGGTGTGCTACTGGGGAAAGCGCGCATGCCATCGAAAATTTATGTTGTAAACGGCACTTCCTATAACTATCACTACAGGTGATTAAATATTTGTTAATAAATCAAGGGAATTTATGGCAACCACATATGACATGTGCATGCTGGGTATGGGCCCGGTTGGCACCACGTCCGCTGTCTGCATCGCAAAACAAGGGTTCAACGTCATCGGCGTCGATATCAATCCGAAGCGCGTCGAGGCCTTTGCCCGCGGCGAGGCGCCGTTCATTGAGCCGGAAGTGAACAACATCATCAAAGAAACGCTGGCGAAAGGTAACTTCCGCGTCACCGCCGATGCGCGTGAGGCCATCCGTTCCGCCCGCATTATCATGATCGCGGTCGGCACGCCGACCCCGGAAGAAACCGGCATCCCGGACCTCTCGCAGCTCGACGCTGTCGCGAAATCCATCGGCGAAGCCATCCGCGATGTCGATCACCAGCCTATCGTGGTGGTGCGCTCCACCGTGCCGCCCGGAACCATGCGCGGCCGCATCGGCAAGATCATCGCGGAACATAGCGGCAAGCAGATTGGCGAAGGCTTCCATATTGGCTCCAACCCGGAGTTCCTGCGCGAAGGCAAGGCCGTGAAGGACTTCTTCCACACGGGCCGCGTTGTGATCGGTGCCGATAACGCGCAGACCGCCGAGGCCATCGCCGAACTGTACAAGGACGTCATCGGCAAGCGCGTGAAAGTCTCCGTCGAGACCGCCGAGTTCGCCAAATATGTCGACAATACCTGGCACGCTGTGAAGGTGACGTTTGCCAACGAAATCGGCCGTATCTGCCAAGCGTTTGGCGGCAACCCGGCGGAGACTGTGGACGTGTTCCTCGCCGACGACCAGCTGAACATCTCCTCTTACTACCTGCGTCCGGGCTTTGCCTTCGGCGGCTCCTGCCTGCCCAAGGACACGCGCGGGCTGCTGGCGCTGGCCAAGCAGTTCAACGTCACCATCCCGATGGTGGGCGGCCTGCTCGACTCCAACGAGGAGCAGATCAACCAGGGCGTCGAGCGCATCATGCGTCACGAGCCGAAAGTGGTCGGCCTGCTGGGCGTGGCGTTCAAGGAGCATGTCGACGATTTGCGTGAAAGCCCGGCCCTGATGGTGGCTTCCAAGCTGATGGCGCACGGCATCAAGGTGGTGGCGCACGATCCGTTCTACGAGGCGGACGAGCAGCTCGACCTTCCACGCACGGACAAGAAGCTCACCATGTCGACGCTGGAAGACGTGCTGGCCCAGGCGGAAGTGCTCGCCCAGCTGCACAACATCGACACCTATAATCAGGCCGCCAGGTCCGCGAAGCAGCCGGTGGAAAACCTCACCACCGTTACCAACAAGGACGTCCACGACCTGAAGGAAACCGGCGCGGCGAAAAAAGCGGCGTAAGGCTCCGTCATTCCGGGACGCGCAGCGTGCCCGGAATCTCCTTGGGGTATGGGGAAGATCCTGCGCAGCCTTGCAGGCTCGCAGGATGACACTGTCAAACAAAAACCCTCCCCGTTCCCGGGGAGGGTTTTTTCCGTCATGGCGAGCCACGCGAAGCCATCCAGCGGGCGGCTCTGGATGGCCGCGTCGCTGGCGCTCCCCGCAATGACGGTTGCCAAGTCTGTCATTCCAGCGAAGGCTGGAATCCAGACCTCCATCCGCTGGGTCCAGGTCTGCGCTGGGATGACAACGCTTTTTTCATGTCATTCCCGCGCAAGCGGGAATCTCACGTAACCTTGCGCGGGGTTCCCGTTTGCACGGGAACGACGGTTCTAAAGCAGCGTGCCCTGCTGCTGGCGGGATTCGCGGGCGGCTTTCTTGAAGACGGTGGGGTCGACAAGCGGGATGTGGGGCTTCTTCCCCGCGAACAGATCAGCGACGGTGAGAATCTGCAGGCGCGGGTACTTGCCGAAGGGCGTTTCGTAATACCCGGCCTTCAGCGCCTCCTTCACCATCTCGCGCGTGGGCTCTACAAGGCTCAGGAACACCCCGATCTTCGCCTTCTCGCGCTCGATGACATGGCCGAGATCGCGGATCATGGCGACGCTGACATTCTGGCCGCCTTTTACCGAAACGATGGCTTTCTCGGTGGTGCGCCCGTCCGGCTTGAAATAGATGAAGCCGTCGATGCCGCCATCGGCGCCCTTCTTCTTGCCGCCATAGGGCACGGCATCCACCAGCGAGACGGCCCACCACTGGAACTGGTACTTGTCGGCGGCGGCAAGGGCGGCGGCCCCTTCCGCGTCCTTTGGCGTGCCATGCACCTCGAACCGCACGTCGGGGAAGGCATCGCGCAGCCGCTTCTCGATGAGCGAGATGGAGAGATGGGTGATGTCGATGCCGATCCAGCGCCGCCCCAGCTTCTCCGCCGCATGGACGGTCGTGCCGCAGCCGCAGAAGGGGTCGAGCACTACGTCGCCGGGGTTGGAGGACGCCTGCAGGATGCGCTCCATCAGCGCCAGCGGTTTCTGCGTGGGATAACCGAGGCGTTCCTGCGCTTGGGAGTTGATGGGGGTAATGTCAGTCCAGACCGTGCCCATTACACCGCCTTCCATTTCTGACTTATACCTTTTTAATTGAGGGCGTTTTGTAACATCTGGCTGTCCATCTTTTCTTTTTGGATACCAAACACGCCCTTCGTCATGTAGCCGCTGCATTGTTTCTTTTGAATATCTCCACCCTTTCTGAGGAAAGGGAAAACCGAGCCAATCATACATCATGTTTGGTCTAGGGTTTGGACTAGTCATATTATCCAGCCGGTAAACGCCGCGACCATCGCCATCATCATAACGGTATTTCGATTGTAGATACTCCTCCGAGTGACTATCTCTTGGAGTATTCCAAACGATCTCTTTGGTTTTGCTATAAAAATAGATTGAGTCGGAAACCCGGCTCCATGTTTTACTGTCGCTGTGTGTTGTCGTGCGCTTCCAGATGATCTCGTTTCGATAGTTCGCGATCCCAAAAATCCCATCCAGCAGAATCTTCAGATAATGGCTCGCCGTGGGGTCGCAGTGGAGGTAGAGGCTGCCGGTGGGTTTCAGCACGCGGTGCAGCTCGATGAGGCGGGCGCACATCATGGTGAGGTAAGCCATCATGTCGTTCTCGCCGAGGAAGGCGCGCATGGCGCGCAGCATCTCGGACGCGCCCGCATGGCCGCTTCGCATCACGCCGTCGAAGGTCTGCTCGGCCTCCGCCGTCCAGTGCCACGTATCCTCGAACGCCTCGATCTGCGCGTGGCTCTGCTCCCCCTTCGGCGAGCGGAACAGGATGTTGTAATTGGCATTGGAATTGAAGGGCGGGTCGAGATAGACAAGGTCCACTGACGCATCGGCAATCTGCTCACGCAGCACGCTCAGATTGTCACCGTAGAACAGTTGGTTCACCCGCGCTCCCCCGCTTGTTTCGCCGGATGGTAGCGGGGGGAAGGGGAGGACGCAAGTGCCTGTGTAATGTCATTCCCGTGCAAACGGGAATCCAGAGGTGGCCTTGCGCGAGGTTCCCGCTTGCGCGGGAACGACATTATGAAGGGTTGCGGCTCAGCTCATAGAGCGCAATCGCCGCGGCGTTGGAGACGTTGAGGGACTCCATCTGCGTGTGGATCGGCAGTTTCACCAGCAGGTCGCAATGCTCGCCGACCAAGCGGCGCAGACCCCGCCCTTCGGAGCCGAGGACGAGCGCGGTCTTAGCGGAGAGCTTGGCTTCGGCCAGCGTCTGGGGGGCTTCGCCATCGAGCCCGGCGACCCAGTAGCCGGCTTTCTTCAGCTCCTCAATGGCGGCGACCAGGTTGGTGGCCGTGACCAAAGGCACAAGATCGAGCGCCCCGGCGGCGGCCTTGGCCATGGCGCCGCCTTCGCGCGGGGCGCCGTGCTTCAGCACCACCACGGCGGCGGCATCGAACGCGGCAGCTGAGCGCAGAATGGCGCCGACATTATGCGGGTCGGTCACCTGGTCCAGCAGCAGAATGGGGCGCTCCAGCGCCAGTTCGGAAAACTCCGGCGATTCCAGCGGCTTTACCTGCAGCGCCATGCCCTGATGCACCGCGTCCGGCCCCAGCAGCTTCTCCAGCGCGGCGGGCTCGGCGATCTCCGGGCGCGGATGGCGCTTCTCCAGCCGCAGTTTCTCGCTGGCATTGCGCGTGGTGAGGATGCGCTTCACCTCACGCTGCGGGTTCACGAGCGCGGTGGTGGCGGCGTGCAGGCCGTAGAGCCAATAGGTGCCGTCGGAGGCGGAAGGTTTGCTTTTGTTCATGCTGCCCTTCTAACAGGCTCGCGGCCCCTCGCGCCACTCCCAAGCGGGGCGGGCTTTCAGATTGACAGCCCTGCCCGAATCGTCTAGCTCTGTGCCCTCTTTGACCACCCCGTGGAGGGATGGCCGAGCGGTCAATGGCAGCAGACTGTAAATCTGCCGGGCTTCGCCCTACGTTGGTTCGAATCCAACTCCCTCCACCACCCTGTTTTTTATTGTTATTTTTGACATCTGGACAAACTGGAAGACGGGACTTTCAGCCGGTATATTTAAAATACCTTATAATTTTAACAATTGCTTAAGCCGACTCGCGTATTTTGTGCCTTAATGGAACAGAATTTTTCTTTCACGGCTGCTAATTCACCTGCTTTGCCCATCCCGGCAGAACAGCCGGTGCCCGCTGCGGAAACTTCTGGGCATCTTACCGTGGAAGAATATGCTGCGCGCCATGTGCATGCTACTGGCACAGCGGATGTAGATGCATCGTCGCTTTTCAATGACCTCACACCCGCGAGCTATGGTAATGCTCCTTTTTCTGGTTCTTCCCGCGCACCCGTCAAAGATAACTCTTCTGGCTTTAAGAATTATGTTCGCGCGCTGCGGCTCGAGTCCATGCTCAATGGACATAGCGGCGAAACGCAAATCGAAATCACTCTGTCAGACAAGCGCGCGGCTGAATTTGCTTTTGCTGCAGATGGAATCGAGGGGCTGAATCTCCAGTACGATAAAGATTCTGCGATATTGACGATCCGTGGAACCCCGGACGCCTTGCGCCTATTCATGGCTTCCCTGCCTATACATATTCAGCAGGACCAGAGCTTTTTTCTGCAGGTGCGCGCCATTTCTGAAACCCGCGTCACGGCGCGGGAATTGGTATTGAATTATCAGGAAGAAACAGCCAAGCACGTGCTTCAGGCCGTGCAAAAAAAGAGTGCTGTCACTGAAGGCAGCAGCCAACGCCATGAAGAAAAAACGGAATTAATTGATATTCCTGCGACAAATTCCGGCAGCTCCCATTTTCAGGTTCATTTCGGTACATTGGATAAGCCAGACAACTGGCAATATGCCACGACACAGCCCAAGCACTTATCGTATGATAGCGCTCTCGGCGTCACTAACGAAAGGCAGATAGAGAGCTATCAGGGCCTGTCTGCGATAGAGACAACCTCTTTTGCCGGCGTAGGGGAAAATCAGTTAAACCAAGGTCCAGCCCAAGTTGGATCGGCACAAGTGCCAGCCTTCAACAGACTGGAAAATCCGAATTTCCTCTCAACATTACTCGTTCAGGAGCGCGTTCCAGCCGCTCCCGCGCCCGGAGAAACCGGTGTCAACGCCGTGCCGGTCGTGGGAGTTCCAGCCGCACTGAGCATGTTGGAGGATGCAGTACTGGTTATCAGCGGCCTGTCTGTCTCGGATGCCAACAACACTATACTGTCAACCTACAGCCTGAGTGTGAACACAGGTACGCTGACACTGGCTGCCGGGGTCGTCGGCGGGCTTAGTGCCGCACAGATCAGCGGCAACGGCACCGGCACCGTGACTGTGACGGGTGCCAGTCTCGCGCAGATCAATGCCACACTGGCTGACGCCCTTGGTGTACGCTTTACCCCGCCCGCCAATGCAAATGGGGGCGCAGTGCTGACTGTAACGGCATCGGACGGGCAGGCAACCACCAGTAGCACCTCAACCATCAGCATCAATCCTGTCAACGATGCTCCTATCGTGGCGATACCACTGCTAGACCAGGCCTCCAACGAAGATGCCATGTTCAGCTACACCATGACGCTTGGCAGCTTTACAGATGTTGATGGCGACACACTGGCTTTTAGTGCGCAAGCCTCGGATGGCATGGGCGGCTGGGTGGCATTGCCCTCTTGGCTGAGCTTCAATGCGGCGACACGCACTTTTTCGGGTACACCCGCAAATGCAAATGTGGGTAACCTTATCATACGAGTGACAGCAAATGACGGCCAAGGTGCCGATGCATCAGACGATTTTACTCTCACCATCGCCAATACAAATGATGCGCCCACGGTAGCAGCGCCCCTTTCCAACCTGATTACATATGAATATGTAAGCTTCAGCTTCACGGTTCCGGCTGGCACATTCATAGATGCGGATGCGGGAGCAACACTTGCTTACAACGCAACGCTCGCTGATGGCAGCGCACTCCCCTCATGGCTTGCTTTTAACGCGGCAAGTCGTACCTTCCTTGGTACGCCATCCAATACAGATCTGGGAGTTCTCAGCATTCGCGTAGCGGTGGATGACGGCTTGGGAGGCGTCGCCTCAAATACCTTTAGCCTCACTGTGGCAGATACAAACGATGCGCCGGTGCTCGATGCCAGCGGCAGCATGAGCGTGGGCGCGATTGCGGAGGATGACGGGGCGTCGGCGGGCACGACGGTGGCCGCGATCATTGCCTCGGCGGGCGGCGACCGCATTACCGACGTGGATGCCGGGGCGCTGGAGGGCATCGCCCTGGTCGCCACCACGGGGTCGGGGGTGTGGCAGTATAATACGGGCTCTGGCTGGACCGCCGTGGGCAGTGTCTCGAACGCGAGCACGCTTCTGCTGCGCGCCAGCGACAGCCTGCGCTACGTGCCGGTGGCTAATGAGAACGGGGCAGCGGTGGCCAGCCTCAGCTTCCGCGCGTGGGATCAGACCACGGGCAGCGCCGGCGGCACGGCGGATGTGAGCAGCCACGGCGGCAGCACCGCCTTCTCGACGGCCATCGAGGAGGCCACCATCGATGTGACGGCCGTCAACGATGCGCCGGTGAATGCCCTGCCTGCCTCGCCGACCACCCTGGAGGACACGGCGCTGGTCATCAGCGGGCTGTCGGTGGCGGATGTGGACAACAGCTCGCTGACCGTCACGCTGTCGATCCCGCAGGGCCAGCTGCTGCTCAATACCGGCGTGGCCGGCGGCCTGAGCGCGGCGCAGATCACGGGCAACAACAGCGGCACGGTGGTGCTCGCGGGCACGGTGGCGCAGATCAACGCGACGCTGGCGCACGCCAGCGGGCTGCAATACACGCCGCTGGCGAATGATAACGGCACGCGCACGCTCACCATCAGCACCTTCGACGGCACGGATACCACGGTAAGCAGCCTGCCCATCACCATCACGCCGGTCAACGATGCGCCGGTGCTGACCGGAGTTGTGAGCTCCCTCACCGTCAACGAAAACGATGTGAATGCTACGCCGGCGGTAATTGATAACGACGTAACGTTAACGGATGTCGAAGGCAACTGGAGCGGCGGTAATGTGACCGTGAGCTATGCGGCTGCAGGGCTGACGGAGGATCAGCTCTCGGTACGAAACCAAGGTACAGGCGCGGGCCAGATTGGCTTATCGGGCAGCGATGTTACTTATGGCGGCGTCATTATCGGATCGGTAACCAGCAGTGGGGTGAATGGTGCCAGCCTGGTTATCGCATTGAACGCGGCGGCGACCACGGTGGCAGTAGAAGCGCTGTTGGAAAACCTGACCTATGCCAATAACAGTGATGCGCCTGCCGCCACCCGAGTGGTACGCCTCAACGTGACTGATGGCGGGGGCGGTTCGACGGGGAATATAGCCGTGACCGTGAATGTAACAGACCAGGCTGACCCCGTCACCGTCCTCACCTCAGCGACAGATGATGTCACCCTCGCCACTTCCGGCAACGACTCTTTCACTACCACTGTGACCAACTGGCATACGACAGATACCGTGACCGGAGGAGCTGGTACGGATACAATTTCAGTCACTGCCGGTATGCTGACGCTCAACCTTATTACTACTTATCTTAATGTCAGTGAGCTTGAGAACATCGCCCTAAGCAGCGATGCAGCCCATGTCATCACGATAGGAAACAGCTATTTCACGCTCGGGGGTGGGGTGGTTGGCAATAATCTGCAGATCAGTTCCTCCTCCACCACCGGCGTCAGACTGGACGCAAGCGCCCTCAGCAGCAGCTATAGTGTTACCCTGAATGCCAATTCAGGAAGTGCAGCCAGTGACACGCTGCTAGGAGGTGCCGGGAATGATGTCTTCACGTCCGCCGGTGGCAATGACAGCATCATTGGCGGGGCAGGTGATGACACCATCAACTTTGATAATAACAGCCTTACCACAGATGATACTGTTCATGGTGGGGCAGGGTTTGACATTATCAACCTCACGACCGTAGGCGGCGGCGCGGCGATCCTTAACATAAGCGGCACCAACTTCCCCAACCTGCGCGAGGTGGAACACATCTCGTTTGCCAGTAACGCGGCCCATAGCGTGACAGTAAATGACACGTATTTCGGACGGGGAGGCGGGCTTGTTTCCAGTCTCCTTACCTTAACGACAACAAGTTCCATTGGGGTGAGCTTCGATGCATCAGGTGTTACGGGACCCAGAATAGTTTCTTTATCCGGTGGTTCCGGGATGGATACCCTGAAAGGGGGTGGGGGCAATGATATTCTGTTAGGCGGTGCGGGTAATGACAGTTTGGAGGCGGGCGCCGGAAATGACAGCATCTCAGGTGGCAGCGGAAGTGATGTTATCTCTATCTCTAGCTCTAATTTCACATCGGCTGATACGCTCTATGGAGGTGCAGATGTGGATACAATCAGTATCAGCGGCGGGCCGTTTTCCCTTAATCTGACGGCTAGCGGTTTCACAAACCTGCGCGAAGTGGAGTGGATTTCTTTTTCCACTACCGCTAACCATACGGTGACGGTAAATGATGATTATTTCTTGCGGGGGGGCAGACTTGTTTCTGATCTCCTTACCTTGTCCGCGCTAGCATCATCAGGGGTTCGCTTTGATGCTTCCGGTATTCTGGTGGGGGATCACGATGTTTCGTTGGTTGGTGGTAATGGTCACGACACTCTTTTGGGTGGAGCCGGTGACGATACGTTCAATCCCATGGTAGGAAATGATTCACTTTCAGGTGGGGCCGGAAAAGATGTATTCGTATTTATCAGTACAGGTTTAACGACAGTTGATACGGTGCATGGTGGGGCGGGTATTGACCTTTTGGATATCTATAATGGAGTGAACCTCAATCTGGAAACTGGGTTCACCAATATTCAAGAAGTTGAATCCTTCTTTTTTAGTGGGCCAAGCCCTACCACCCTCAGTGGTGGGGATGGATATTTTAACCGCGGGCCTACCAAGATTGAGGGAAATACAATCACCATCAATACGTCTGGCACTGGACAGGTGCTTGCGGACTTTAGCTCTGTGACAAACAGTAATTATAAAATCAAGTATAATGGTGGTACCGGAACTTCGAATATAATGACTGTAGTGGGGGGGGCTGGTAACGATACCTTGGAAGGAAGCAGTGGTAGTCGTGAGTCCTTGTCGGGAGGTGACGGCGATGATTTGATTTATGGCGATGACGTCGATGATACAGTGTTAGGGGGTACTGATGATACGTTATCGGGGGGTAATGGAAATGATACGCTGCGCGGGGATGTGGGAGCTGACTTGCTGACCGGCGGGGCTGGCGTTGATACATTTGTCTTTGAAGCGCCACCTGTAACGGGCCATGATACAATCACTGACTTCGTGGGCGGTGTGGGCGGAGACCTGATTGACTTGGAGTTTTCAGGCACAATCCCGGATCTAGCCGCGCTACGCGGAACGGGTATAGGTTTTCAGGTGGGTGATGCCAGCACAGCTCTCACCAACCTCTCAACTAATACCGGCATGTTCGTAGCTACCAATGCCACGACAGGATGGACAAATACCAACCTTGCAACCGCCATGTCTGGCATCGCAAATGACGCCATTGTCGCAGGGGACATCTTTTTCCTCGTGATAAGTGATAACACGGACGCAAGGCTTTACCGCATTAATAACAATCACCCCTTAAGTCCTACAAGCATTACCGCTTTAGATTCATTCCAGCATATGGCTACTTTCAGCGGCGTCACGGCGACCCACCTCGCCACATGGGATGGAGGCAATTTTCAGGATTGGTGATTAAGGAGGGCCATGCGCCGACCAAAATTGTCAATGAATTTAAAAAAAGGGCCATCGCGCGATGGCCCTTTTTTCGAAGTTAAATATCTCACGCCGCTTCCGTCTCGCGATCGTCTTCCTTGAATTCTTCCATCTTTTCCGCCATCGCCTCGGCGTCGTTGTCATCGACGACCCGGTGGGCCTGAGTGAACATTTCGCTCTCTTCTTCCTGCATATGGTGCTCCACGCTCTGGCGCAGCTTGCGGAACAGGGTCATCCATTCCGGTGCGGCGGCATCCATCCCGGCCAACCGGTTGACCAGCGTCTCGGCCTCCTCATGCTCCTGATAGGCGTGAGTGATTTCCTCGCGGGTATTCTCGAAACGCTCCAGCGGCTTGTAAAACGCCTTCTCCTCGGAGTGCGCGTGCAGCAGCAGTTCCTCGCGGAAGCGGGCGAACAGCTGCGCGCGTTTTTCGGACTGATTGTCACTCAGGAATCTGCGTCGCCAGTTGACGCGCCTTTTCGTGGTCCTGCCTGATCTGCTCGAAAATATCCATTGAATGCTCCTGTTATTCTTATGATGACGGTGCGCCGGGACGCCGCCTGATAGACGCGAACCTTCATGATGAGACGCGTGGATTCAATAAGCGATGCGGGGCAACGGTGTTCAGTGTCAGCGCATGATGAGCACCGGGGCGGGGGCCGGGGCAGCCTCATTCCCCCCTTATGCCCCGCCGCCCGCCCGCTTATCGCGGTTTGACCCCGCGTGCGCGAAGATGGCTGCAACCTCAGGAGTTTTCATGCCCATTGCCAACCCGGCGGCCAATGACAGTTTTGCCGGTGGTTTGGGCCGGGATAACTTTATTGTTAATACAGCAGCGCATTTTGCTGCGGCAGATACCCTGCAGGGTGGCAGTGACTTGGACGCGCTCGTGTTCAATGTCGCCATGAATATTGTGTCCGGTGACTGGGACAACAAAACTGGAATTGAGCGGCTGATCTTTAATGCCAATAGTAGCGTGAATCTCCCTTCTTCGTACTTAACGGGCTTGGACCTAAGCCGACTTTACGTGGAGTATGGTTCCAATACTCTCACGCTGGGGGGGATTGGCGGTTTTGCTACAAACAATCTCTACCTGGCAGGGACGGGTGCGATAACCATAAGTAATGGAATTACCAGCAGTTATGGTTTCTCGGTTGATCCATCCTTTACCGGAAATGCCAGTATCTTTGGTGGCGCACAAAGTGGTGGCGTTGTTGAGTCCATTGTCGGCGGAAATGGCAATGATTTTATTGATGGCGGGGATGGTAACGACAATATCAAAGGTGACAATGGTAACGATACTCTCTATGGCGGGAACGGGATTGACACCTTCACGGGTGAACCTGGGGACGGAAATGACCTGATTTATGGAGGCGCAGGTAATGATGTTTTCGGCATCAGCGCGGCCGGCAATGACGGACAAGACACGCTTTACGGCGACGATGGTAATGACTCGTTCAATTTTGTTGTAAGTACTGCCGCAAAACAAATCTTCGGCGGCGCTGGAGCGGATACAGTCTCGGGATCAAGCGGTAACGATACCATTGATGGCGGAGCCGATAATGATTCGCTAGCAGGTGGTAATGGCAACGACTGGATCTTTGGGGGGAGCGGGAATGACACGCTCTCAGGGAGTAACGGCAATGACACGTTGGACGGCGGCTCGGGCGTTGACTTGATGACTGGTGGTGCAAATGCAGACGTATTTGTGTTTAGTTTCGCTGCCACAGCAAGCGATACAGATACGGTGACAGACTTTACAAGTGCCGGAGGAGCTGGCACATGCGATCAAATACAAATAAATGGTTTCCCGACGGGTTTGGGGGACTTGCGAGGCACAGGAATAGACTTGCTGGTAAATGATTTGAGCCAGGCCTCAACCAATCTTACCAGCAACGTTGGTATGGTAGTTGCCAATAATGTGACAGCGGGATGGACGAATGCGAATATTGTTACCGCTATATCAGGGATCGCAAACGATGCGATTGTGGCTGGGGATATATTCTTCCTAGTTATCAGCGACGGAACCGCTGCCCGTATCTTGCGTGTGACAAATAACGCTGACACGGTTATTAATGCCAGTGATAACTTTACTACTATTGCTATTCTAAACGGCGTAACCCATACCCAACTTGCGACGTGGAACACCGATCATTTCGTTGACTGGTAAACTGGGCCGGAAGATGACCAGAATCCCAAGTGCAAAATTATCACTCCATATAAAGTAATCAAAAGATTTTTGACAAATGACAGGTGCAGGCTGACCTGAATAAAAGCATTGCTGGCATTTAAGCTATTGCCATTTTGTTATACAGCAAGCTCTTATGTGGCCGATGATGGAATAGTTGACCAAATTAATAGATTTTTAAGCAAAACGTCTCATGGTTACGCGGACATTCATGGAGGGAACATGTCTGCGTCGCTGAAGAACATGTCGATTCTAGTGCTCGACAACGAAAGCCGGATTGCGCAGATGATCACCGACGTGCTGAATAAATTGGGCTTCCCAATGAGCAACCTTGTGCGTGCTTCGGACGGGTTTGAGGGATTGGAAATTCTTCGCAAGCGTAGCGTTGATATCGTGATCGTCGACTGGGAGCTTTTGCCGCAAAAAGAGTATCTGGATTTAGCTGAGAATGCGGTGGTACGCAGCCGCTGGGGCGACTTGCCGCCGGTCAACGGCGCAAGCTTCGTGAAATGCCTGCGCTGTTCACCACAATCGCCCAACCCTTTCGTACCTGTTCTGATGTTGACAGCACCAACAAAAGTGAACCATATCATGTTTGCCCGAGATGCCGGTGTAAATGAGATTCTTGTCAAGCCCATCGTGGCAGAGGATCTGGCACGGCGCATTGTGCAGATCGTCGAACATCCGCGTGAGTTTATCACTTGCACAGAGTATCGCGGTCCTTGCCGCAGGCGACGGCAGGCCGGCCCGCCCCCCGGAAGTAGCGAGCGGCGGCGCAAGGAAGTCAAAATCATCCGCTACCAGGCGGCCTGAGGCGGAAAGGAAACAAGATGCCAAATAATACGGTTAAGCCCGATGCCGATACAATCGTCGTGTATGACGCTGACGCCCGGCTGCGTGAGAAAGTTGGCGGTCCCGGCGCGCTTGGGAAGCTTTTCACCCTGGATCGCATCCAGAAGAGCCAGCGCGTGATTGATGATTTCAAGGCCGGATTCTTTGGCGAGCTTGGCAATCATTTGCACACGTTGCGACAGGCATGTGACGGACCAGTCGAGATAGATCCGGTGCGTGCCAGCGCGCGAGCACTGAAGAGCCAGGCGGAGTCGCTGGGCTTTGACTTGCTGTTTGCCCTAAGCGAGGGGCTTTATCAGTATCTGGAAGATAAAAAGGGGCCGCTCACATCGGAGCAGCAGCTGGTGGTGATCAAGCACGCCGAATCACTCATCCTCACGCTCGAGCGGCAGGAGCGTGGCAAGGGCGGCGTCACCGAGCAGGAGCTGTTGCAGACACTCGGCCTTTTGCGTCGCAAATATCCGTAACACAAAGGGCCCGGCGGGGTGACCGGGCCCTTGGCGATAATTAGCAGCAAAAAGCTTATGCCGCTTCGGTTTCGCGCTCGTCTTCCTTGAACTCTTCCATTTTCTCGGCCATGGCCTCAGCGTCGTTGTCATCGACCACCTTATGGGCCTGGGAGAACATCTCGCTCTCTTCCTCCTGCATGTGATGCTCGACGCTCTGGCGCAGCTTGCGGAACAGGGTCATCCATTCGGGTGAGCCGGCATCCATTTCCGCCAGCCGGTTGGCCAGCGTTTCGGCTTCCTCATGCTCCTGATAGGCGTGGCCGATCTCCTCGCGCGTGTCCTCAAAGCGCTCGAGCGGCTTGTAGAAGGCCTTCTCCTCGGAATGGGCGTGGAGCAGCAATTCCTCGCGGAAGCGGGCGAACAGCTCCTCGCGCTTTGTCACATCCGCATCGCTTAAGGCTTCGATCTGCGTGGCCAGCTGGCGGGCTTTCTCGTGGTCCTGTTTGATCTGCTCGAAAATATCCATAATGGCTCCTGTTGGGGAATGGGGGGCGGCTGGCCTTAACAGGCTCCGCCCGGGGTTGGTGTGAAGACCATCATGCGCGGATGCGCTTCAAGGCGCGATGCCCGCAACTACGAGGAACCGTCAGCCCACAATCAGGCCCCGATTGCTTAAGTGCGGGCTGATTCGTGAACGCTTGCGCGCTTATAGCGGCTTGAAGCAGGATGCGAGAGAATAGTGAAAACTTTGAGGAGTTCCCATGCCGATCGCCAGCACGGCGGCCAATGACAATATCCGCCGCATTTACCGCCCCTATGCCTCGCAGCAGGAACGCCTTGACCGCATCCGGCAACTAGCGGACCTCATGGATAGCCGCTTTGCCATCCCCGGCATCGGATACCGGGTGGGGCTGGACAGTGTGCTCGGCCTCGTGCCGGGCGTGGGGGATGCCATCTCCACCGCGGTTTCGGCCTATATCATCCGCGAGGCGCACCATCTGGGGGCGCCGTTTTCATTGAAGATACGCATGGGCTGGAACGTGCTGGTGGACACGCTGGTTGGCACGGTGCCGCTCGTGGGCGACCTGTTCGACATCGGCTTCAAGGCCAACCGCCGTAACCTGCGCCTGCTGGAGCGCCATATGGAGCGCACCCTGCACCGCACGCCCCGCTTGTGAGGTTGCCATGCCCTGCACCACGCTGATCGTCGTCGCCAATTCACGTCAGGTGACGTACTACGAGAATGATGGGGCTGATGATGGCCTGCACCGTATCAAGACGGAAGAGCAGCCCCTGCTGGTGCCGCATAATCTCTCGGATGAAGCCTTCGGCGAGGCCGAGCCGCTGGACCTTCAATCGAGGATGGGCGAGACGCCGATCACCGATCCGCAGGACATGCAGAAACAGGAATATTTTAATGAGATTGCCGCCCGGCTGGACCAGTTGGCGGAGGAGGAGAGCTACGATCGCTTCATCCTCGTGCTGCCCCCGCAGTCGCTGGCGATGCTGAAAGACGCGCTGGGCGATACGGCGCTGGCCAAGGTGCGCGGCGAAATCACGCAAGACCTCACCGCCGAGGATGAGACAACGCTGCCCGCCTTCCTCGCTGAGCTGATGGCATTGAGCGTCTCGGGCGATCGCGAGGCGGCGCTGCTGGAGAGTCTGTAGGCCCCGCTATAACCGCCTGTTTATATCTCCGCCGGGGCCAAGCATCGTACTTTTACCTATCCCCGCGCAAGGTGGCAGCGTTGGATGACCAACGTTTCGCAACATTTGAGGAGTCTTACCATGACGAAACCCCTGATGGCCGCTGCCTTCGCCGCAGCGCTGATGTCGACCGCCGCCATGGCCAATGAGCCGATGGCCACCCGCACCACCACGATCAGCACCTATTCATCCGCCCCGACGATGAACGCCCCGACCTTCAACCCGAACGCCCAGTATAACCGCACCGCCACCACGACTACGTACGGCAGCCAGCCGCAGTACAACGCCGGACAATACGGCACCGGCTACACGGCGGACCAGTACAACGCCATGCAGTACAACAATGCCGCCCCGGCCGCCGGTAACCCGAATTACAACGCGCAGAATCGCATGATCATGCAGGAGCGGACGGAAGAGCGCACCCAGCGCATGGCGCTGGATCGCGGCTACGAAGCTGAGCGCCCGGACAATATCGAGTACGGCATGCGCAACCGCGTGCAGCCCTACTACCGCGATATGTCGATGAACGACTATAACCGCCGCCTGAAGACGGCATTCCGCAACCAGACCCGTCTGCAGCCGGAAAAAGGCCTCATGGAAGACTGATCATCATCCTGATGACATGGGAAGCGGGGGCCTTTACGGCCCCCGTTTTCTTTTGCTTGGATTTCGGCGCGAAGGCTTTTATATGAATCACTCAGGCTTCGGCTGCGGGTGTAGCTCAATGGTAGAGCAGAAGCCTTCCAAGCTTACGACGAGGGTTCGATTCCCTTCACCCGCTCCAATTCCTTCCTCGGTGCTTTGCAAATCCCCGTTGTTTTTTCGGCAGGAGTAGGCTAAGACGGCTGCGCATTGCGTGCCCCGGCGGGGCCTGCATCGAAATATCATTTCACTACAGGCGAGAAGAAGAAAGGATTTGACTCATGTCCAAGGCGAAATTTGA
>DBAY01000026.1 GCA_002291925.1 Alphaproteobacteria bacterium UBA998
GCCGCTTACTTATGGATGCCAGATGACCGGAGCAGGGGCAAACCAAAAACTCGGCAAACCTAAAACCTTCTACTCCACCCAGCTCTTGCGGCGGAAATTGTGCTCTGCCGTGACAATGCGCACGGTGCCCGTTTTGGAGCGCATGACGATGGATTCGGTGAAGGCCCCGCCATTCCACAGCTTCACGCCCTTCAGCATGGAGCCGTCGGTGACGCCGGTGGCAGCGAACATCACGTCGCCGCGCGCCATGTCTTCCATTTTGTAGATGGCGTCGAAATCCTTCACGCCCATGGCTTTGGCGCGGGCACGCTGGGTGTCGTCGTCGAACAGCAGGCGGCCCTGCATCTGGCCACCGATGCAGCGCAGCGCCGCCGCGGCCAGCACGCCCTCCGGCGCGCCGCCGGTGCCGACATACATATCGACGCCCGTGTGAGGCCGCGCCACGGCGATGACGCCCGCCACGTCGCCGTCGCCAATCAACATGACGCGCGCGCCTGCTTCACGGGTTTTGGCGATGAGGTCTTCGTGACGGTCACGCTTCAGAATGCACACCATCAGGTCGGAGATGTCGCATTTCTTCGCCTTGGCGAGGTTGGCGAGGTTCTCCTTTGGCGAGGCTTCCAGATGCACCACGCCGTCCGGCAGGCCGCCGCCCACCGCGATTTTGCTCATATACACGTCCGGAGCGTGCAGGAAACCGCCCTTCTCCGCCATCGCCACCACGGCGAGCGAGTTCGGGCCGCCCGTGGCGCAGATGGTGGTGCCTTCCAGCGGGTCGAGGGCGATGTCGATCTTCGGGCCTTCGCCGGTGCCCACCTGCTCGCCGATATAAAGCATCGGGGCCTTGTCGCGCTCTCCTTCGCCGATGACGACGGTGCCTTGGATGGAGAGCGTGTTCAGTGCCTCGCGCATCGCATTGACGGCGGCCTGGTCGGCGGCCTTCTCGTCGCCACGGCCGATCCAGCGCGCGCAGGCGAGCGCGGCGGCTTCCGTGACGCGCACGGCCTCCTGCGCGAAGTTGCGGTCCATCATGATGTTGGTGGCGAGTTCTTCTTTCATGTGCGGGGCAGTCATGGCGCTTCAATCCTTATCATCTGCGGCGGCGCCATCATGGTGGGCAAGGAACCCATGGCAGCAAGCGCCTGTTGCATCTGCGATTCGGGAGTGTGGTGGGTGGTCAGTACGATGTCAACGGGTTCTTCCGGGGCATGCGCGTGCTGAATCAGCGAGGCCACCGAAATGCCCGCATCACGGCAGATCGCCGCCACATCCGCGAGCACGCCGGGGCGGTCAACCACCGTCAGGCGAAGGTAATACTCGCCCTGCAAGCTGCTGATGTCGGCGGGGCGCAGCGCGGGCAGCGTGGCGGCCGGGGCCACCAGCGGCGGCATGGCATGGCCGCGCGCGAGATCGATCAGGTCCGCCACCACGGCGGAGGCGGTCGGCCCTGCCCCCGCACCGCGGCCCTCGAGGAACAGGCGGCCCACGGAATCGCCCGCGATCTGTACGGCATTATAGGCATCATCCACCGTCGCGAGCGGCGCATTGAGCGGAATCATGCAGGGATGCACGCGCTGCTCGACGGTGCCGTCTTCGCGCTGCTCGGTGATGCCGAGCAGCTTGATGCGGTAGCCGAGTTCACGCGCAAAATGAATGTCGGTCTTGGAAATGCGGCGGATGCCTTCGATGTGCAGCGCGTCCAAATTCGGACGGCACTGGAAGGCGAGCGCGGCGACGATGGCGAGCTTGTGCGCCGTGTCCACCCCGTCAATGTCGAAGCTGGGGTCGGCCTCGGCGTAGCCCTTTGCCTGCGCTTCAGCCAGTACGTCATCGAAATCGCGGCCGGATTTCTCCATGGTGGTGAGGATATAATTGCAGGTGCCGTTCAGGATGGCGGTGATGCGCTGATAGCGGTTGGCGGCCAGCCCCTCGCGCAGTGTCTTGATGATGGGGATGCCCCCGGCCACCGCCGCCTCAAAGGCGAGGCCGAGGCCCTTCGCCTCGGCCAGCGCCGCCAGCTCCGCGCCATGCGCGGCGATAAGCGCCTTGTTGGCGGTGACGACATGCTTGCCGTGCTGCAGGGCTTGCATCACCAGCGTGCGCGCCGTGCCCTCCGCGCCGCCGATCAGCTCCACGACGAGGTCAATGTCCGCCGCCGTGGCAAGAGCGGTCGCGTCCGTCTCCCAGCGCACGCCGTCCAGCGACAGGCCACGCTGTTTGCTCTGGTCGCGCGCGGAGACGGCCACCAGTTGCAGCGTCCTGCCTGTGCGAGCCGAGAGCAGCGCCGCCTGCTGCTGAAGAATGGTCACCACGCCGCCGCCCACGGTGCCGAGGCCGGCGATGCCAATACGCAAAGGAGAATCAGGCTGTGTCATGGCGGCAGTCATAATCCCACAGCGTGCGGATGGCAATCGCGTTTGCCGCCTTGCCATCGCCTGTTTCTTGAATTAAGAACGATTCTCATTTACGCGAGCCGCCATGATTGTCTGCCTGTGCCGAGCCTTGTCCGAAGCGGATGTACGAGAGGCCGCCGCCCGCGGCGCGAAGAAAGCCGACGAGGTGTATAAACTGCTGCAGCCGCACGACCGGTCGAAACGCTGTGGTTCTTGCGTGTTTACGATCAAGGAAATCCTCGATCACCCCAAACCATCGATTTCGCGCAGCGTTTCGCACCAAGGATGCTGCGCCCCTGCTCCCGTGCGGGAAAAAGCGTCCTAGGCGGCACTCCCAAGGAATATGTCGCCCTAAACTCGTTTCAGGGCCTATTTGCAAAAGATGCTGAAACAAGTTCAGCATGACGAAAAGAGGCGCTGGCCGCGCTTTTTGCCGTCTTGCCTTGCGCTGGATTCCCGGTCGGCGCTCGGCGGAGTTTACCCCGGCGAAGGCCGGGGCCTCACTTGCCGGGAATGACAGGGGAGCGGCTGCCTTAAGCGTTTTCCGCAGCCAACTCACGGATGACTTGCTGCGGGTCTTCGGCGAGGAAGCCTTTGATATTGCGCACGGCCTGGCGGAGGCGGTGCTTGTTCTCCACCAGCGCGATGCGCACATGGCCGTCGCCATACTCGCCAAAGCCGATACCGGGGGCCACGGCCACTTCGGCTTTCTCGATGAGCAGTTGCGAGAAGGCGAGCGAACCCAGATCCTTGTAGGCTTCAGGAATCGGGGCCCAGAGGAACATGCTGGCGGCGGGGGCTTCCACCTTCCAGCCTGCATCGTTCAGGCCCTTCACCAGCACGTCGCGACGCTCCTTGTACATCTGGCGCAGCTCGGCGACGCAGTCCTGCGGGCCGTTCAGCGCGGCGGTGGCGGCGACTTGGATGGGCGTGAACGCGCCGTAATCGAGGTAGGATTTCATCTTGGTCAGCGCACCGACCAGCGTCGGGTTGCCGACACCGAATCCCATGCGCCAGCCCGCCATGGAGTAGGTTTTCGACAAAGTGGTGAATTCAATTGCGACATCCTTGCCGCCCTTGGTCTGCAGGATGGAAGGCGGCGGGTTGCCGTCATAATAGAGCTCGCAGTACGCGAGGTCGGAGATGATGTAGATGCCATGATGCTTACAAAGGTCCACCGCCTCCTGATAGAACTCCAGCGGCACCACTTCCGTGGTGGGGTTGCAGGGGAAGCTGAGGATCAGTACGGTCGGCGTCGGGCGGCAATGCTTGATGGCCCGCTTCAGGATGGCGAAGAAATCATGGTTCGGCGTGCGCGGCAGGTGCCACACGGACGCACCCGCGATGATGGAGCCGTAGGGGTGGATGGGATAGCTGGGATTCGGCACCATCACCACGTCGCCGGGGGCGGTGATGGCCTGCAGCAGGTTGGCGAGGCCCTCCTTGGAGCCGAGCGTCACCACCACTTCCTTCTCGGGATCGAGCGTCACGCCGAAGCGGCGCTGGTAATAGGCCGCCTGCGCCTTGCGCAGGCCGGGGATGCCGCGCGAGAGTGAGTAACGGTGACATTTCGGATCGGCGAGTGTTTCCTTCAGCTTAGCCACCACATGCGGCGGTGCCGGCGTGTCCGGGTTGCCCATGCCGAGATCGATGACGTCATCTCCGCGCGCGCGGAGTTTCGCCTTGCGGCTGTTCACCTCGGCGAACACGTAGGGCGGAAGCCGCTTGATGCGGAAGAACTCGTTCGGGTTGGACATCAGCGCCTCGCCGTCATCAATGGCGCAGCACGCCCGGACGGGTCAGCGACTGACGGGCTGCGTAACGCGACGGCGGCAGGTAGCTTCCCTGAGGCGCGCTGCCACTGGAAGCCGTTCCTAGGGAAGCGGGCGCGCGCAGCTGGATCGGCGGCAGGCCGGACGGGGCGGCGGCATATTCCGGTGCCATCGGGGCAGCATCGCCGTAGTAAGGCCGCATCGTCGGCGCAGGCGCGGCGTACTCAGGCGCGGGTGCTGGCATGGGCGCGGGCACCGGCTCGGCGTAATACTGCTCGACGCTCTCCCCCGCGGCCTGCATGGGGGAGGCCGGCTCCGGCTGCGGTGCCGGAGGCGGCGGTGGGGGCGGCGCAAAGGCCGGCAGTGCCGGGGCAGGCTCCGGCGCCATCATCGGGGCGGGCGCGGCCGTCTGCATTTCCTGCTGATAGCTCGGCGCGGGCGGCATGTCAGGTGCCGGGGCGGGCTCGGCAGAAGCGGCCAGCGGGGGGAGCTCCTGCGCATTTTGCGTAAAGCTGGACGCTTGCTGACGCGCCAACTTCGCTTCTTTCTTGAATTCCGGGGTCACGGGCGGCACGTCCGAAAGCACGGGGAATTCCCCCTCCGCGTTGGTCATGGGCTGGTAGGCCGCCATTTCCTGCGGCTGTGGCTGCACGCCCATTTCCAAACCCGACTGCGCGGGGGGCGCAGCCATCATGGGCGGGCTTTGCAGTTCCGCTGCCATCACCGGGGCCATCGGCGCCGCGGCCATCGGGGCCATGGCCCCCTCCGACGCCAACGCCTGCTGGTTACCCACCGGCACCTTGCGATCAGACGGCACGTCGGCCATCGGCGGCGCGGCCATCATCGCGGCATCGGCGGGGGGAAGATCCATCGCCATCTCCGGTGGCAGGTCCGACATCGGCGCGGACGGGGCAGCGGCCCCCGCCATCATGCCCGCCGGCATGGACGGATCGGCAGCCTGCGCATCCGGAGCCGCCATGCCCCCCGCCCCGCCGGGATTGAGCGCGGGCGGACGCTTCGGCCCGGTCACCGTATTGTAGCGCGGCGGCTGGCGCTCGAAATTCGAGCAGGCGGTCAGCAGCGGCGAGGCCAGCAGCAGGGCGCTCATCGAGGCAGTCATCAGGAAACGGGAAAGCGAGGGCACGCGGCGCATAATCCATCCATCTTCGGCGAAAAATCGTCTGTTTTGAGGTGTACTGACGCGAAACCGCTTTGTCTAGGCTGTTGTGCAACGTATAAAGGGAGACCGCCCGAAATCACCCGGCCGCAAGGTATGTATGTCCGACACCGCCCTCGCCCCCCGCACGGAATTCGACTCCTCCCGCTTCGCCCGCAACATGACCAAGCTGGCACAGGAATGGCACGTGCTGATGGCCGAAGCCGCCAAGCTGCAGTCACCCGACGCGCTGATGGAAGGCGAGCGCGAAATGACTCAGGTGGGCAAGGCCTTCGGCGAGATGGTCACCCGCCTCGCCAATGACCCCGCCACGCTTATCGACATGCAATACGAATATTGCCAGCGCTGGATGGGCGTGTGGGAGGACAGCATGCAGCGCTTCCTCGGCCAGCCTTCCGGCAGCGGCAACCAGCCCCCGGCGCGGCGCGACCGCCGCTTCGCCGACCCGGCTTGGAGCGAGAGCGTCTATTTCGACTTCCTCCGCCAGACCTATATGATGACGGCGGGCTGGCTGCAGGAAATGGTGCAGCGCACCGACGACGAGATGGATCCGCATACGGCGCGCAAGGTGAATTTCTACATGCGCCAGTTCATCGACGCCATGTCGCCGAGCAATTTCCTCTTCACCAACCCGGAAGTGCTGAAAGCCACCATCGATTCCAACGGCGAGAATCTGGTGCGCGGCCTGCGCCACATGCGCGAGGATCTGCTGGAAGGCGGCGGCCGCCTGAAAATCCGCATGACGGACACCAAGGCCTTCACCTTCGGCAAGAACATCGCCACCACGCCGGGCAAGGTCGTCTACCAGAACGACCTGACGCAGCTGCTGCAGTTCGCGCCCTCCACGCCCACCGTGCACCAGACGCCGTTGCTGCTCATCCCGGCATGGATCAATAAATATTACATCTTCGACATGCAGCCGGAGAATTCCTACGTCAAATGGCTGGTGGACCAGGGTTATACCGTGTTCGTCATCTCGTGGGTCAATCCGGATGAAAGCCTCGCGGAAAAGACCTTCGAGGATTACCTAAAGGAAGGCCCCCTCGCCGCGCTGGACGCCATCGAGAAAGCCACCGGCGAAGCGCAGACCGCCTGCGTCGGCTACTGCCTAGGCGGCACGCTGCTGGCCATCACGCTGGCGTGGCTGCAGGCCAAGGGCCAGGCCGACCGCGTCGCCTCTGCCACCTACCTTACCACCATGATCGACTTCTCCGAGCCGGGTGAGCTCGGCGTCTTCATCGACGATGAGCAGATCACTGCGATGGAAGAGCGCATGTCGGCAAAGGGCTATCTCGACGGGCGCGACATGGCCGTCACCTTCAACATGCTGCGCGCCAACGACCTCATCTGGTCCTTCGTGGTGAACAACTACCTGCTCGGCAAGGAGCCCTTCCCGTTCGACCTCTTGTTCTGGAATTCCGATTCCACCCGCATGCCCGCGAAGATGCACAGCTTCTACCTGCGCAATATGTATAACGAAAACCGCCTGATGAAGCCGGGTGGGCTGAAGATCGGCGGCGTGCCCATCGATCTGCGCACCGTCACCACGCCGAGCTACCTGCTCTCCACCCGCGAGGATCACATCGCCCCCTGGCGCTCAACCTTCGCCGCGACGAAGCTCTACGGTGGCCCGGTGACCTTCACTCTCGCCGCCTCCGGCCACATCGCGGGCGTCATCAATCCCCCGGCGAAGCAGAAATATTCTTTCTGGACCAATAACCTTGCGAAGAAAGACACCCCCGAAAGCTGGCTGCAACACGCCAAGGAAGAAGCGGGTTCCTGGTGGCCGCACTGGGATCAGTGGCAGCAGGCCTTCACCGGCCTGCAGGTCGCCGCCCGCCAGCCCGGCAAAGGCGGGCTGAAGGCGCTCGACGACGCCCCCGGCCGCTACGTGCGGGTGCGCTAGGCGCTTTTTAAACGCATAAGTTAGTGAATCGCCTTGGAAGCGTCGGCGTGCTGGGCGGCTTGCTGTTCGAGCCGCTGCACGTGGGTCAGACCGGCGGGGGCCGGGGCGTGGCCGCGCACCCGGTCAACGAAACGCTGCGCCTGCGCCAGGCCGGGCACGCGCTGCATGAGCCCGGCCTGCGGCTGGCGCTCGGGGATGGCGATGCCTTCCGCCTTGGCCTTCTGCACTTCCGCGTGATAGGCCTGCACCAGCGACGCCGCCGGGGGCAGCATGCCGGAGCGCCGTCCTTCGATGGCAAAGGCCAGCTCCTGCGCGGGCATCAGGCCGTGATTGATCGCCTCCGTCGTCGCCTTGAGCTGGAATTCCTGATCGTAATGGGCAATGACGTCATTCTGCTGCTCGGCCGGGAGCTGGCGGAAGGCCAGCCCGAAGCGGGCCTTGATCTCGCGCTGCACGCCGGGGTTGGCCTCCTCCACCAGCGCCATCATCTGCGCCACGCCGATGCCCTGCCCGCGGCGCACGGAGTTGCTGATGCGCTCGATGCGGTCATTGAGCGAAGGCTGCTGGTAGCCGAACATGCGGCGGCCCGCCACGCCGAAAGCCTGATCCAGCCCGAAGCTGGTCACGGCCGCCACGCCCCCCAGCGCCATGGCTTCGGAGAGATTGCTCGCGCCGAGCGGCAGAATCTTCTGCAGCCCTTCCACCAGCGCCGTGGGGCCGACCAGCGAGTGCAGCGCCGCCACCACACCGGCCGCGATGGCCGCGGAGACGATGTTGGCCACCACGGAAATGCTGCGGCCGCGATCATTGCGCTCCAAAGCCTCATGCAGGGTGCGGTTGCCGGGGATCTGCCGCTCCGGGATGCCATTGGCCACCGCGCGCAGATGCTCCATCGTCACCTGCCGCGGCTCAATGCCGAGCGTGGCGGCGATTTCCTCGCGGTAATGGGCGCGCAGTTGCTGCTGCTGGTGATGGTGCGACATGGTGGCGAGCGCCGCCGTCACCGGGACGCCGAGCGCCAGACCAATGAGCGGCAGCCAGACGCCGCCATACGCCATCCCCACCGCCGCGCCGGTGACGGCGAGCGCCGTGGCACCGCGCCCCGTGGCGAAGGCGGTCAGCCAGCGAACTCCGTATGCGATATCGTCCAGTAGCATGGGCAAGGTTTTCTACCCTCAAGGATAGCGGAAAACAGCGCTTCTAATGTGAAGCTTTTATGAATTTGAGGCGCTAGCGCGGTATTCGGCGGCCAGATCAACGTAATTCTGCGCCGAAACCGGGATAAACGCCTGTTCTGCCTCGCTCATCGGGCGGAAGAGCTTCGCCGGGTTGCCCGCCCAGAGCTCGCCCGGTTTCACCCGTTTGCGCGGCGCAAGCAGCGCCCCGGCGGCGAGCATGCCTCCCGTCTCCACCACCGCATCATCCAGCACCACCGCGCCCATGCCCACGAAACAGCCATCCTCCAGCGTGCAGGCATGCAGCACGGCATGGTGGCCGATGGTGATGCCCGCGCCGATGCGGGTGGGCCCAGTGCCGCGCGTCACGTGGATGACGGTATTGTCCTGCACGTTGGTGCGCGCCCCGATGCGGATGGAATGGACATCGCCCCGGATGACGCAGCCAAACCAGATATTGGCCTCCTCCCCAATCTCCACATCACCGATCACCACCACTCCCGGCGCGATGAACGCGGTGGGGTGGATGGTAGGATAGACGCCGCGGAAGGGCAGAATCGTGGGGGCGAGGGTCATTTGTCCCGCTGATAGGTGGTCACGAGGTATGCCTTGGAGAGGGCGTGCTGGTTGAGGTAATACCCCACCATGGCCCCGGAGGCGTTGCTGTTGAGCGGCAGGGTGTCCACATCCAGCGCCCAGATGGTGATGAAATAACGGTGTGGCTTATCACCCGGCGGTGGGCAGGCGCCGCCGTAGCCCGGTTTGCCGTAATCGGTGCGGCTCTGCACGATGCCCTCCGGCAGCAGCTTGAGTGGCAGCGAACCGGCATCCTTGGGCAGCGATTTCATGTTTGCGGGAATGTTGAACAGCACCCAGTGCCACCAGCCGCTGCCCGTCGGCGCATCCGGGTCATACATGGTGACGGCGTAGCTCTTCGTCTCGGCCAGGGCACCGCTCCAGTTCAGCTCCGGCGAGATATTCTCGCCCTGGCAGCCCATACCCTTGAACACCTGCTCCAGCGGCATCGTCTCCCCGGTTTTCAGTTGCGGGGAGGTCACGGAAAAGGTGCCCACGACCGCAAACGCGGGGGAAGCAAGGCACCAGCCTGCCGTCAGGGCGACCAAGCGGAACAAGCGAATCATGGAAAAATCTCTCCTAATATATTTAACCGATATGGGCTTAAAATTTCACGGGTAAACTGGCAATGCGTCAACTGCCATGGTCTCGGGCCAGCCATACATCACATTCATGTTCTGCACCGCCTGCCCCGACGCCCCCTTTACCAGATTATCGATGGCGGAGACCAGAATCACCTCCTGTTCGCGCCGCCCGGCATACACGCCCATCTGGCAGCAATTGGATGCACGTACAGCCTGTGTCGAGGGGAAAGATTGGCTGTCCAGCAGCTCAATGAAAGGCTCGTTTTGGTAAGCCTGCGAGAGACTTGCCCGGATATCCGCGAGCGATGCACCGGCCGCGAGGGACGCATAAATGGTCGCCACCATACCCCGCTTCATGGGGATGAGATGGGGCACGAAGGTCACCTGCACCGCTGCCCCGGCCGCATCGGTCAACCCCTGCTCGATCTCCGGGGTGTGGCGATGGCGGCTGACGCTGTAGGCACTCATGCCTTCGTCCAGCTCGGTAAACAGCAGGTTGCGCTTCACGCTGCGCCCCGCTCCGGAAATGCCGGACTTGGCATCGATGACCAGTCTGTCTGTCTGTAGCAGACCTTGCTTAACCAAAGGTAAAAGCGGCAGCAGCGAGGCGGTGGGATAGCAGCCGGGGTTCGCTACCAGCCGCGCCGAGCCCACCGCATCACGCGCATGCTCGGTAAGTCCGTAGACCGCCTCCTCCTGCAGGCTCAGCGCTTGGTGCGGGTGGCCGTACCATTCCGCATACGCCGCCGGGTCACGCAGGCGGAAATCGGCCGAAAGATCGATGACGCGCAGATGGGTGGGCAGTCCAGCGATCACAGACTGCGTGGTGCCATGCGGCAGGCAGCAGAACACGAGATCGATGGCCGAGAAATCGATGTCCTCGATTTTCACCAGCGTCTGGTTGGGCAGCTGGCCCAGATGGGGGAAGGTCTCGTGCAGCGTCTGGCCCGCCTGCGATTCGGCGGAAAGGGCGGCGATGCGCACGTGCGGATGCAGGTGCAGCAGGCGGATCAGCTCCGCCCCCGTATATCCACTGGCTCCGAGAATGGCGACGTTCAGCATACCCCCTCCTTTTGGAGGCCGTATACTATGTTTGGCGCCCTTGTGCAGCGTTTTCTTGGGACGAGGCCAGCGTGCCCACCACCTCGCGCAGGGCGGCGGGGAAGTTGGTGATGAGATGCATCTCGCGCACGCCCGCCTGCCGCGCCAAGGCCAGCCCCTCCCGCAACGCTGAGCGGCGCTGGGACGGCGGCGCTTCCCCAAGGAACCACGGATTGACCGCCCAGCCCTGCTCCGCCGCCAGCCGTAAGGCCTCGGTGGAGAGATCGCCCATCTCCGGGTGCACGGCGGTCAGTTTCCCACCCACCGCCGCCAGCTGAGCCGCGACCGATCGGAGGTTGTCCGGCGTGAAGGCAAGGTGATCGCCCCGCTCTCGCGCAGCAGGGTAAAGGGGCTCGGCGGGCTGCCCGTCCCGGCCATAAAACAGCATGCCCAGACGCAGGCGCGGATCCGCTTTGGCGACCTCCACGAGGTCCCGCACATCAAACGAGGAAAGAATCACAGCGTCGCGTGGCAATGGGCCCTCGGAAAGGGCCTGGGCAACTAGGGAACCCACCTTGACGCGTTCCACTTCCGCATAATGCGTGCCCTTGACGTCTTTCAGCTCGATATTGAGGGTGATGTCGCGGCCCGTCTCCTGCCGGTAAGCGTGCAGGAACTGCATGACCTCGTTCAGTGTCGGAATTTCACCCTTGCGGTCTGCCCCAACGCGCAGGGCTTTCAGTTCGGCCACCGGACAGTCGGCCACGAAGCCGTGCGAGGCATCCGGCGTGCCGTCTGCGCGGAATACGTGGCGGGAGAGGTCATTACTGTGGGTGACCACCAGTACGTCACCTGCCTTATGGCCTGCTTCTGGCAGGTCACGGCTGCACATCACATCCAGTTCGATGCCGGTAGCCCCCTCGTCCAGCGCCTGACGGAAGGCCGCGATGGTATTCTCCGCTGGGTGGCCGGGCCGTCCATAGGCACGCGCCACCTGCCCGTCCGTCTCGCTGCCGCGATGACCCCAGAATTCCACCTGCATGGTCCCCTCAAACGACATGGCCCCGGTTATCAGCATAACCGGGGCCATGAGCATGCGAAAGAAAAGACGCAATCAGCGCTTCGAGAACTGGAAGCTGCGGCGAGCCTTGGCCTTGCCGTATTTCTTGCGCTCGACCACGCGCGGGTCACGGGTCAGGAAGCCGCCTTGGCGCAGCGTCTTGTGGAATTCGGTGCTGAAGGCGTCGAGCGCGCGGCTGATGCCATGGCGCACCGCGCCGGCCTGACCGGAGAGACCGCCGCCTTTGACGGTCGCCACCACGTCAAACGCGCCGGTACGGTCCAGCGCCATGAAGGGCTGGTTGACGATCAGGCGCAGCACGGGGCGCGCAAAATAGGCGGTGACATCGCGGCCGTTGATGGTGATGTTGCCGCGGCCCGGCTTGAGCCACACGCGGGCGACGGCGTCCTTGCGGCGGCCGGTGCCATAGGTGCGGGCGGTGGTGTCGTTCTTTGCGGCGCGTTCAGCTTTGGCCATGGGAATTACCTTTTATTCTTGGGATTGGCAGCGGCAAAGTCGTAGGCTTGCGGCTGCTGGGCAGTGTGCGGGTGTTCGCTGCCACCGTAAACGCGCAGTTTGCCGAATTGCTGGCGGGCGAGCGGGCTTTCCTTCGGCAGCATGCGCTCGACGGCCTTCTCGATGACGCGCTCCGGGAAACGGCCGGAGAGGATTTTCTCGGCGGTGGTTTCCTTGATGCCGCCCGGGTGGCCGGTGTGACGGAAGTAAGTCTTCTGCTGGCGCTTGCGGCCGGTCATTTTCACCTTCTCGGCGTTGATGACGATGACATGGTCACCGCAATCGATGTGCGGGGTGAAGGTCGCCTTGTGTTTGCCGCGGAGTAAGGTGGCGACGCGGGCGGCCAGACGGCCCAGCACCACGCCATTGGCGTCGATCACGTGCCAGTTATGGGTCACTTCCGACGGTTTCGCGCTGTAGGTTTTCATTGATTTTTCCAGTATTTGCTTATCTCTTGCCACGAAAAGGAGCCGCAAAATACGGTATTCGCCCCTCCCCGTCAATCCCTTATTTCAGCCTTCCTCATCGAGGTAAACCCGGAAGCCGAGGCGGCCCATCACCGCATCTACCCGCTCGGGCGTATGGCCCAGGGGCAGCAGAATCTGGCGGTACCGGAAAGTGCCACGGCCCGGGATAGGATGCTCTCCCTCGGACATGACTGACTGGGGGTGGCTCAGCATCCGCAGGAACTCCTCGGCCAGATGGTTGGCGTCGGTGGCGATCACCCCCTTGATGCAAAAGGGAATCTGGCCGGACTGGTAGGCCATCTGGATGGTTTTGCCGAGATAGGTGAAATTATAGTCTTTGGTCGCGCGGATATCGCGCGATTGCAGGAGAAAGCATTCATCCCAGAGAAACTGGATCTGGTCGAAATCGAGGTCGTCCTCACTGGGAAAAGGACGCGAACCGCGTAACGCCTCCCAATAATTCCGCAGCGCCTCGTTGAGCCGGCGCTCTTTCTCAAGATAAATCATCCGGCTGTCTTACAGGCGGCGGGCGGCCTTGCCAAGCGCAATCAGCCGTAGCGGCCCTCGATGTAGTCGCGGGTCTGGCGCTCGCGGGGGGCGTGGAAAATCTGCTCGGTATCGCCGTGCTCCACCAGTGTGCCGAGGTGAAAGAACGCCGTCTGCGAGGACACCCGCGCTGCCTGCTGCATGGAGTGGGTGACGATGACGATGGTGTAATTTTGCTTTAGCTCGTCGATCAGCGCCTCGATGCGGCTGGTGGCAATGGGGTCAAGCGCCGAGCAGGGCTCGTCCATCAGGATGACTTCTGGCGACACCGCCACCGCGCGCGCGATGCACAGGCGTTGCTGCTGTCCGCCGGAGAGGCCGGTGCCGGGATGATGCAGCCGGTCCTTCACCTCGTCCCACAGCCCGGCGCGCTGCAGGCTTTTCTCGACGATTTCGTCCAGATCGCTCTTGGAGCCGTAAAGCCCATGCAGCTTCGGCCCGTAGGCGATGTTGTCGTAGATGGATTTCGGAAACGGATTGGGTTTCTGGAACACCATGCCAACGCGGGCACGCAACTGCACCACATCGAGGCTCGGGTCATAGATATTGTCATCCCCCACTTTGATGGTGCCCTCGATGCGGCAGCCGGGGATGGTGTCGTTCATGCGGTTGATAGAGCGCAGGAAAGTGGACTTGCCGCATCCCGACGGGCCGATCAGCGCCGTCACCGACTGCGGCGGCATGACCAGCGACACGCCGAACAGCGCCTGCTTCTCGCCGTAAAAGACGTTGACGTTTTCAGCCGTGATCTGGGTGGGGGCGGTCATGGGGCTCTACCAGCGCCTTTCGTACTTGCGGCGCAGGACGATGGCAAGCGCGTTGAGCAGCAGCAGGATGACGATCAGCACAAGGATGGCCGAGGCCGTCTTTTCTGCGAAGCCGCGCTCCGGGCTGCCCGCCCACAGGAAAATCTGCACCGGCATGGCGGTGGCGGGGTCGGTGACGCCGCGCGGGATGTCAGCGATGAAGGCGACCATGCCGATCATCAAGAGCGGCGCGGTTTCGCCGATGGCGCGTGCCATGCCGAGGATGGTGCCGGTGAGGATGCCCGGCATCGCCAGCGGCAGCACGTGATGCGCCACCACCTGCAGCGGTGAGGCACCCAAGGCCCGCGCCCCGTCGCGGATGGAGGGCGGCACCGCTTGCAAGGCGGCGCGGGTGGCGATGATGATGACCGGCAGCACCATCAGCGCCAGCGTCATGCCCCCCACCAGCGCCGAGGAGCGCGGCAGGCCGAACAGGCCTAGGAACACAGCCAAGCCCAGCAGGCCGAACACAATGGAGGGCACAGCGGCGAGGTTGTTGATGTTCACCTCGATGAAGTCACGCAGGCGTCCCCGCGCGGCGAATTCCTCCAGATACACCGCCGCCAGCACGCCGATGGGGAGCGCCAGCCCCATGCAAATGATCATGGTGAAGAGCGTGCCCTTGATGCTGCCGCCCATGCCCGCTTTCTCCGGCGCGCGCGAATCGCCGCGCGTGAAGAAGTCCGCGCGGAACGCCTCGCGCACTTGGCCCACGTCCCGCAGATAAGCGAACCACTCCTTCTGTTTCGCCGTGACGCCCTGCACGTCGCCACCCTCACGGTGCAGGCGGTGCAGCCCGTCGGCGACCGGCAGCCAGAGGGTGAAGCGGGCACCCGCCTCAGCCGCGTCCGGCAGGGCGTCATAAGCGGCGCGCTCATAGCCGGGCGCCAGCATCAGCAGCAGCTGGCGGCGCTCGGTGGCATCCTGAACCAGGGGGAAGCGTTGCTTGAGCCCCTCGCGCGCCATGGCAGCGGCACCGGGGAGCGTCAGCGTCGGGCCGGGGCAGCCTGCGTGGGCGGGGCACGCCATGGCCTGCTTGCGCAGCGGGGCATCGGCAATCACATCCACCGCGATTTCGGTGCGCTGAAAGCCTTTCACGCCCGGAACCAGAATGCTCGCCATCAGCACCGCCAGCATGGCGAACGCGATGCCCAGCGCCGCACGGCCATACCACTGGAAGCGCCGCTCACGCCGGTGGCGGGCGGCAAGACTTTGGCGGCGACCAATCACCCCCTCCCCAGTAGGGGGAGGGTTAAGGGTGGGGGCGTGAGGATGCGACGGAGCATCCACCGCCCCCCTCCCAGCCTCCCCCCTATTGGGGGAGGGGTTTTCGAGGGCTGAGGAGGGCTGCACCACGTTATTCATACGCCTCCCGGTATTTCTTCACGATGGCCAGCGCGGCGATGTTGAGCAGCAGGGTGATGAAAAACAGCGCCAGCCCCAAAGCAAAGGCCGCCAAGGTTTTGGGGCTGTTGAATTCCTGATCGCCGGAGAGCAGCGAAACGATCTGCGCGGTCACGGTGGTTACCGATTCCAGCGGGTTGGCGGTGAGGTTGGCGGACAGGCCCGCCGCCATCACCACGATCATCGTCTCGCCAATGGCGCGGGAGATGGCTAGCATCACCGCGCCCATGATGCCCGGCAGCGCGGCGGGGATCACCACATGCGCGATGGTTTCCGACTTCGTGGCACCAAGGCCGTAGGACGCATCGCGCAGCGCCTGCGGCACGGCGGCGATGATGTCATCGGAGAGGGAGGAAACCAGCGGGATGATCATGACGCCCATCACCAGCCCGGCGGTGAGCGCGCTTTCCGAGGAAATCTCCATCCCCAGCGACAAACCGGCTTGGCGCAGCAGCGGGGCCATCAGCGTGATGGCGAAATAGCCGTAGACCACTGTCGGGATGCCCGCGAGCAGTTCCAGCGTTGGCTTGGCCCAGGCGCGGAAGGCGGGGCGCGCATATTCCACCATGTAAATCGCCGACATCAGCCCCAACGGCACCGCCACCAGCATCGCAATCGCGGTGATAAGCAGCGTGCCGGTGAAGACAGGAATGGACCCGAACGCGTCCTCGCCTTGCGGGCTCCACTGCAGGCCGAACAGGAATTGGCTCAGCGGAATCTGCTCGAAGAAGCGCGCTGCCTCGAAGAGTACGGAGAGCGCAATGGCCGCAGTGACGACCACCGAGACCAGCGCACAGAGAAACAGCGTGCTGACACCGAACCGTTCGATGCGGCGGCGCACGGTAAATTCCGGGTGGATACGCTTCGCAGTCAGCGCAAAGGCGATGAGCGCAATCCCCACCGCCAGCCCCGCCTGCAGCGGCGCCGGCACCGGGCCGAGGTCGAGGAACACGACCGTGCAAAAATAGGCTTCCATAAAGAAAAACATCACCATCACGGCATACCAGCCGTAATGCTGCGGACGGCCCTGCCAGTCACGCGGGCTGACCGCCGCACCCGCCAGCACCCGCTTCGCACGGCGCTGCGTCCCCGCAAAGACGAGGACGGCCAACAGAAGCGAAAGAAGCGAAATCAGGGTCATGGGCGGGCGAGGTTCGGGCGAGTATCCCTACCCTGCTTCAGCGCCCAAGTCAAAATGCTCACCCCGCATGGCTGGCATGGCATGGATTCATGGAGCCCCTGAGCAAGCGTCACTTGCCAATAGCTGCATCGCTCCGCAATGCATGGCTACTCGGTAACCCATTAACATTGACGTCATAGAGCGCGCCCAGATTCCTGCGAATTTGCTGCATGGCATCGTATGCAGCCATGAACTGCTTGAGCTCCGGTTCCAACTCGAGATTATCCTTGAATCTTTTTCTGCCCCGGTTCATAGTCTCTTGTTTTACCGCCTGAACAGCTGGACTTATTTGTCTCAAATAGGTTTGCAGCTTGGCACCTAAATCCAGTTTGCCGGAGAGAAGGGCATCGACATCTCTCTCGCGGCGAATGGGAATATCCCCTCCGTCGAGGAGCATGGCTTTCTTGCTTCCCACCGTGGCGACCAATACTTCGCCGCATCTCTGCAATTTTCCATGTTCCGATGACTTATGGAGGGATTGAGAAAGATAGCCAGCCGATTCATTCACCTGCCGTATGGACTCATTCACTATGGCCTGCTGTTTGGGGTCAGAGACGGAAGCCACGCATTTCTGAATCTCTTCTTCGTCTAACAGACTGAACTCCAAAGGCGTGAATGCTTTGGCATGTTCAGCATTGAGACCAAGTTTGCGGGCCAGTGATTCGGCTTTTTTCTTGCTTGTCTCCTCACCGATACGCGGAGGCTCTTCGCCAAACGTGCGGTAGAGACGTGCCATGGCCTTCGCATAGGTTTCGACTGCTTCTTTGCGATTGCTAGGAATCACAATGGCTGCGCCGTCAATCAGGCTTTTTGGGGTGATATCGACAATTTTCTGATCCTCTGCGGGCGGCTGTACAGGGCTGACGCCAGCGGCCTCTTCTTTTGCGGCAGGAAGCTCCGGCACCATGGTCACCGATGCAGATTTCTCTTTTTTCTGCCACCGATCGTTTTCCTGCCCGACCGCCCGCGAGAAGCGCTCCACAAAACCGCTATGCACTGCCTGGTACTCCGCGAAGCGCAGGGCAAATTGTTGCGTGATGCGATCATAAGCCTTGGTGTCGGATGGATTCAGCAGGCCTTGCTGAACCAGCCTCATTTTCAAGCGCTCAAAATAGGTGGGAAAAGATTCCGACCCCAGCGTGCCCATGAGCATGTTGCCGTAATTCACGGCGCCGCGAAAGGGCGGCTCACCAGACTCCCAGATTTTTTGCACCCCCCCACAGGCCTTTTCGAAAAAGGCATTGAGCGCGTCACCTGCCTCAGCAAGTCGTTTGGCCTCGGGAATCAGGTGGGCCGGATTGCTTCCCGGGTATTGCGCGTGAAGAATCGATCCCAGCTCCTCTTTGACATTATTGTAATCTCGGCAGACTTGCTTGAAATCTTCCCGATTTTGAGATTCAGGCAAGCTTGCGGCTAGTTTATCAATAATTGTTTCTTGCAGGGGAACAGATTTGAATTCAATGCGATAATCAGGGGTATCAAGAAAGTTGAACGGTGTTAATTCAGTTAGATATTTGCTTGAACGGCCAATGCGTTTGGCAATTTCTCCCTGTGCCCCAGTACGACTGCCACCGCCACTGCTGCCAAGAAATGACTGTTGCGCTGCCATGCCAAACGCATGGGCGATTTTTGCATGCAGCGTCGCGTAACGCTCCAGAAGGGGGTGATGCTCAATATCGGCAGCGGACGTTTTCTTCTCCGGAGTCTTTGAGGCGTCATTCGGTGCTGTACTGCTTGCGTCAGGCGTTTTCGCCTGTGGGGAAGGCAGTCCGTCTTTGTAGGCCCCCCTCAAATCCTGCAGCCCCTCCATACCTTGCGTCGCCAAGGCCTGCTCAATCAGGCGATAGAGATTTTCCGAAGGCAGCAGGCCCGACTAAATATAAAACAGGGCATCCTGCATGGCGATTTCGCCTTCTTTCGCCATGGAAGCTTGCGCGGCAACCCTGTATTTTTCGCCTTTTCCATCAATAAGGAAAAGCTGGGAAGCATCGCGGATGGCCTGCTCAATATCCTCGGCCCGTGATGCCAAATCGGCCATATACTGCTTCTGCTCATTAACAAAGCGCTGCTGGTTTTCAGCATTCTGGCTGGAAAGAATGCCTACCAAACCTTCATCAAACGACGGATCGGTCTGTTTATGCTCCGTGATTTTTGCTGCCAGTAGCGCACCAAAACTTTCATTGGGCGCAGCGCGCACGCCCTTGATGCGTTCAAGCTGCCCTAGTGCCCGTGCTTTGTTGGCCAAAGCGATGAAGTTTTCACGCCCCGTAGTGTCACTGTTTTCGAAAAGACATTCGGCGAGGGAATAGGTTTCCTCTACGGAAGGCACGTCTACCCCGCGCTCCCAGCGCCTGATCGTATCGACCGTCACCGGGGCGGGAGTTGAGAAAAGATCGAGCATAATGCCCGCTTCCTCACGCTCGGTCAGCAGCTCGGCAAGCTGCTTTTCCAACCCCAAAACATCGCCAGATTTCTGGTCGGCCAGAGAGGTGACTAGTTCTGCAAGTTGTTCTTCCGTGAGGTTTCGCTCAATGCGCTTCTGGCGGAGTTTACTGCCGAAACGCTCATCAATTTGCTGCTTGGAGGGAATCATATGCCATTCGTTGCTGAATTTGACGCAACCCAGAATAGCAAATAATGCGGGTAAGGTTTGTTAAGTTTATATTAAAATTCAGCTTTCATCATAGAGGGGCAGAAAAATATTAAAGCTAGAGCCTTTGCCGACCACGCTGTCGATGGTGATGGCGCCGCGGTGGCGGGTGAGGATGCCTTTGACGATGGCGAGGCCCAGTCCCGTGCCGCCGATGGAGCGGGTGCGGGCGGTGTCGACGCGGTAGAAGCGCTCGGTGAGGCGCGAGAGATGCTCCTTGGCAATGCCCTCGCCCTGATCCTTTACGGAGACGATGACCACGCGGTTATAGAGCCGCATGTTCTGGTCGCGCGGCAGTTCGGCAGTGACGCGGGCGACGATGGTCACGTCGCTGTCCGGGCTGCCATATTTCAGGGCGTTGGAGATAAGGTTGTAGAGCACCTGGCTCAGTTCCTTGGCATCGCCCTTCACCAGCGGCAGGTTTTCCGGCACATCCACCACCAGCGAGACCTTCTTCTCCCGCGCCGGGTGCTCGAAATGCTTTACCTCGTCGCGGATGACCTGACCGAGATCGACCGGGTCCATCGGCACGCTGTGCGCGTTCATCTCGATTTTCGACAGCGAGAGCAGATCGTCGATGAGGCGCTTCATGCGCTCGCCCTGCTGGCCCATCAGCGGCAGGAAGATATCCAGCGCCGCCGGGTCGTCCTTGCCGACGCCCTGCAGCGTCTCGATGCAGCCCATGATGGTGGTGAGCGGCGTGCGGATTTCGTGACTGGCGTTGGCCACGAAGTCGGCGCGCATCTGCTCCACCGATTTCAGCTCGGTGATGTCGTTCATGGTGATGACGATGGACATGCCCCCGGCCGAGGGAATCGGGAAGCGCTCAATGACCGCAAGGAAATCGCGCAGCACCGGCTCCTCGATGCGGAATTCCACCTCGCGCCCTCGCAGATCCTCGATGACGGAGCTGACCGCGTCGATCAGCGTGGCGTTGGGGATGATGTCCTTCAGCTGGCGGTTGGCAAGATTCTGCCCGAAAATGGCGCGCGCCGCGCGGTTGGTGCGCACGATCTGCTTCTCGTCATTGATCATGATGAGAATGTCGGGCAGCGTATCCACCAGAATTTCGCGCTCGGTGATGACGCGCTCCATCTGCTGCTTCTTGATCTCCCAGATGCGCTGCAGGCGGCCCAAGGCTTCCGACAGTTCCGCCACCATCGAGAGGAAGCTGAGGTCCGGCGGCCGCACGCGCTTGTCCTGGCTGAGGTTCTGCACGTAATGGTTTAGCGCCGAGACGTTGGAGAGGAAGGGATAGACGAACGCCGTGGAGCCCAGCAGGATGGCGAGGTAGGCAATGAGGAAATGCGTCAGGTTCAGCGCACCCATCACCACCAGCACCGCCATCACCAGCAGCGGCGGCAGGGAAATCACCAACGCGGATTTGAGGAGGGTGTTGAACGGGACGCCGATGCGCATGGAAATCTGGAATACGGGAAATTCAAGAATACGGGAATACGGGAGGAATAAAAGAGGGGATTTTTAAAGCACGGGTCCGCCTTCAATTTCCCGTATTCCCGCATTCGCGTATTCTTGTATTCCTACAAATAAATCTTCTCCACATCCACCGACGACTTCACGCCCACATGCTTGTAGTTGGCCTTCAGCCAGTCCTCGGCCATCTGCTGGCCGGAGGCGCGCAGGTGGTTGATGAACTGCCAGTCGGGGTTCAGCTTGCTGGAGCGGCTGAGGTGGGACATGATCTGCTGCGTCTCGATCAGGTGAAGCCGCACATCCTTGTATTTCCCGCGCGGCAGCTTGCCCTGCTCGATGAGCTTCTTCACGAACATCACCGCACGGATTTCCGGCATCAGGCTCGCATTGAAGCTGATGTCATTGACCCGGTCGAGGATTTCCGAGGCTTCCGTCGGCACCTCCTCGATATGCACCGGGTTGATCTGCACAATGAGCACGTCCTCGCTTTCCGTCTCGTAAAAGAGCGGGTAGAGCGCCGGGTTGCCGGTATAGCCGCCATCCCAGTAAGCCTCGCCGTCAATCTCCACCGCCTTGAACAGGAACGGCAGGCACGCGCTGGCCATCACCACGTCGAGGGTGATATCGTTGGGGCGGAACACGCGTCCCTTGCCCGTTTTCACATGGGTGGCATTGATGAACAGCTTGATGGAGTCGCAGGCGCGCACCGCTTCGAAATCGATGACCTCGGCCACCACGTCGCGCAGCGGGTTGAAATCGAAGATGTTGAGCTGGTAGGGCGACCACATGCGCATGATGAAATCGAGCGCCAGAAAGCTCGGCGAGCATTGCAGCCCGTCATTGCGGAACACCCGGTCGAACGCGGTTTCCTGCCAGGGCAGCAGCGCCGACGCCGCCGAAATGCCGAACCAGAGATCATAGAGCGCCTTCTTCGCCCCTTCCGGCCCGCCCTTGTGGTAACCGCTGACGAACGCCGCCGCATTGAGCGCCCCGGCGCTGGTGGCGGTGATGGCCTCAATGCCGAGATCCTCCTGTTCCATCAGCGCATCCAGCACGCCCCAGGTGAAGGAGCCATGGGCGCCGCCGCCCTGCAGGGCGAGGTCGATGATTTTCACTTCCTTTTCCTTGCGCGGATTCATGCCAGCCTCACGATTTGAACAGGGAGGCTGCGGCAGCCTCCATTTGGGTTTTGGCGCTGAGGGCTTCGGCGGCGCGGGCTTTCTCGCGATCAAGAAACTCCATGTATTCCTTCAAATCCTCGCGGCTCAGACCTTCCAGCTTGCGCGACACCAGCCCCGGCTTGGGCTTTGGGCGATCCTCCTCGTCAAACAGCATGGCGCTCTCCCTTATTGCTGCTATGCTTGTGCCTGTACCAGCGATGCTGCACATGCGAAATAGAACATAGAACTCGCGCCGTGAATAGCAAGATGCGTGCCATCCGGATTCACACGCCCGGTCCGCAAGGCCATTTGGCGTCCGCCGACCTGCCCATGCCCGCGCCGGGCGCGGGCGAGGTACGGCTGCGCGTGGCCTTCGCGGGGCTGAACCGCGCGGACCTGTTTCAGGTGGCCGGCCAATACCCGGCCCCGGAGGAAACCGCCATGGTGCCCGGACTGGAAGTCTCTGGCACCGTCGAAGCCCTCGGCGCAGACGTGGACGGGCTGGCGATCGGCACCGAAGTCTGCGCCCTGCTTACCGGGGGCGGGTATGCGGAATATTGCACCGTTCCCGCCACACAGATTAGGGCACTGCCCCCGGGCCTGTCGCTGAAAGACGCCGCCGGGTTGCCAGAAGCCCTGCTGACCAACTGGCTGGCGCTGGTGCGCCACGGGCAGGTGCAACTGGGGGAAAGGGTGCTGGTGACGGGCGGCAGCAGCGGCATCGGCAGTTTCGCTATCCCGATGCTGCGAGAACTCGGCGTTCAGCCGATTGCGCTGGCGCATGGCGAAGAAAAAATCGCGCTTTGCCAGCAGCTCGGGGCACAGGTGGTGGATTACCGTTCAGCCAACCTTGCCGAGACCATCAAGGCCCACTCACCGCAGGGCGTGGCCGTGGTGCTGGACATGCTGGGCGGACCGTTCGTCGACACGGCGATGCAGGTGCTGATCCCCGGCGGACGACTGGTCAGCATTGCGCTTTTGCAGGGTTCGCGCCTAGAGATGAATGTTGGGCGCCTGCTCATGAAGAACCTGCAATGGACGGGCCTGACCTTGCGCAGCCAGAGCGCTGAGACGAAAGCGGAATTATGGCGCGAGGCATGGGCGCGCCTAGGCGAGGCCATCGCGGCGGGGCGGTTGCGCCCGGTGCTGGATACGGTCTTCCCGCTGGAGGAGGCGGAAAAAGCGCATAAACGCATGCAAGATCGCTTGCATTCTGGCAAGATTTTACTACAAGTGGGCGCCTGACCCCCCAAAATCGTTAATAAAGAAAAAAGGAACGACGCCATGACCCTCCCGCTGATGCCAAAAGCGACCGCCGTCTGGCTGGTGGACAATACCACCCTCACCTTCGAACAGATCGCCGAGTTCTGCGGCATGCACCCGCTGGAAGTGCAAGGCATTGCGGATGGCGAAGTGGCCACCGGCATCATCGGCGTCGACCCGCTCGCCAACGGCCAGCTCACCCGCGACATGATCGAGGCCTGCGAGCAGGACCCCGCGAAGAAGCTGCTGATCGCCGCCACCGCCCGTGAATACCTCGACACCCGCGTGAAAGGCGGCCGCTACACGCCGCGCGCACGCCGTCAGGACAAGCCGGAAGCCATCGCGTGGCTGGTGAAGTACCACCCCTACCTGCCGGACGCCCAGATCATCAAGCTGATCGGCACCACCAAGAAAACCATCGACGCCATCCGCGAACGCACCCACTGGAACATTGCCAATATCAAGCCGAAGGACCCTGTCCTGCTCGGCCTGTGCTCGCAGATTCACCTTGATGAAGCCGTGCGCCGCTCGCGTCCCGCTGACGCGCCGGAAGTCGCCGCACCGCGCGAGGATGACGAGCCGTTTGCCTCCACTGGCACCGACGCGTAAGCCGATGAGCGCCACCGAGCACGCGCAGGACCTCGCCCGGCTGGTTGACCGGTTCGAGGAGTCCTCTCTGCTCTGCCTCGGCGACGTGATGCTCGATCACTTCTTTTACGGCACCGCATCGCGCATCTCGCCGGAAGCGCCGATTCCCGTGCTGAAAATCGAGCGCCAGGCCGTCATGCTCGGCGGCGCGGGCAACACGGTGCGCAACATCATCGCGCTCGGCGCCCGGGCCAGCTTCATCTCCGTCATCGGCAATGACGAGGCGGGCAACCGTATCGTGACGCTGGCAGGCAGCGAGCCCCGGCTGGAGCCCTTCCTGCTCACCGATTCCAAGCGCCGCTCTACCGAGAAAAGCCGCTACATCGCCGCCAGCCAGCAATTGCTGCGCGCCGATGTGGAATCCGTCGAGCCCCTGCCTGCCCATCTGGAGGAGACGGTGCTCTCCTCTGTGCGCGAGGACATCACGCGCTATCAGGCGGTCATCCTTTCCGATTACGGCAAGGGGCTGCTGACCGACCGTGTCATCCGCGGTGTCATCGAGGCGGCGAACGCGGCCGGCCTGCCAATACTGGTCGACCCCAAGCGGCGCGATCTTTCCATCTACCGCGACGCCACCATCCTCACCCCCAACGTGCGTGAACTGGGCGAGGCCACGGGCCATAAGCTCGACACCACGGACAGTATCATCGAGGCCGCGCGGCAGGTGATGGCACAGCACGGCATCGGCAACATGGTCGTCACCCGCGGGGCGCAGGGGATGATCTTGGTCCCCGGCGAGGGCGAGCCGCGCATCATCGAGGCCCGCGCCCGCGAGGTGTTCGACGTCTCCGGCGCGGGCGACACAGTGGTGGCGACGCTGGCCGTGGCGCTGGCCAGCGGCTGCGATCTGTTGGAGGCCGTCGAGCTGGCCAACACGGCGGCGGGAATCGTGGTTGGCAAGGTGGGCACCTCGGTGGTCTACCGCACCGACCTGAAAGCCGCGCTGCACACGCAGGGCATGATGTCCAGCCGCCAGAAGGTCTATCCGCAGGCACTCGCCGCCGAGCAGGTGGACGAATGGAAGCGCGCGGGCCTGAGAGTGGGCTTCACCAATGGCTGCTTCGACCTCATCCATGCCGGCCATCTCGGCCTTATCAACGATGCGCGGGCCTGCTGCGACAAGCTGGTGGTTGCCATCAACTCCGACGCGTCCGTACGCCGCCTGAAAGGCAGCACCCGCCCGGTTAATTCCGAGATGGAGCGCGCCCTGCTGCTGGCCGAGCTTTCCGCCGTCGATATGGTGGTGATCTTCCGCGAGGACACGCCGGAAGCCCTGCTCACGCTTCTTAAGCCCAGCGTGCTGATGAAGGGCGCCGATTACGAACTGACCGAGATCGTCGGCGGCGAATTCGTGCAAAGCTACGGCGGCGATGTCCGCCGCATTCCCCTGCGCGAAGGCTACAGCACGACGAACATCATCGAGCGGATCACCAACAAGGCCGCTGGGTAATAGTTTTTGTGTTTGCCCCTGCTCCGGCCTGCTGGCATCCATAAGTAAGCGGCGCTCCGCTGGCTTCCGCCTTCACTAAAGCTACGGCGGACAGGCATGGCTGACTTGGACATGCTGTCCTCGACTAACAGAGTGATTGTAGCCGTCATCCTGCGAGCCTGAAAGGCTGCGCAGGATCTTCCCTCGTCACGCGAGGAGATTCCGGGCCCGCTGACGCGTCCCAGAATGACGATCTTTAAAAGAATGTCACTCCGCACTTGGCACGCGGGGGCGCCCTGCCTTACCGGGAGACCCCGCAATGAATGCGGGGTGACATATACAAAAAGGGCCGCCCCTCGCGGGAGCCGCCCTTTTGTCGGATTCTTCGCGGAATCACGCTTTCTTCTTGGAAGAAAGATTCTCCAGCCCGCTGAATTTTTTCATGAATTTCGCGGCCTGGCTGTCCTTTCGGATGTTCTGGCCGGCATCGGGGTTCCATGCCATGTGGGTGGAGGGGTCTACGTCCAGTTTCATGACGTCGCCCGGTTTGCCCCAGCAGGAGCGGGTCATGAACTCAGTGCCGTTGTTCATGACAATTCTGATCTCGTGATAATCCGGGTGAATGTTCGCTTTCATAGGTATCTCCGTACGGCCTTTTCGCCAAGAACGCGCTTCTTAGCGGAATCCCTGCGCCAAGGCAACCGTTTTTACGTCCTCCGGCTCCACCATATGATTCAGCGGCCCGTGGCCGTTTCCAAAGCCCGGCGCCTCGGCAATGGCGCGGTGGACATATTCCCGCGCTGCGATGACCGCATCCACCAGCCGCCGCCCCTCGGCCAGCCCCGCCGCAATGGCCGATGCCGCGGTGCACCCGGTGCCATGGGTGTTCGTGGTAGGAATCCGTTCGGAATCAAAGACTTCGTAGAGATTATGCCCCAGCAGCACATCATGCAGCCGGTCGCCTTCCAGATGGCCGCCCTTCAGCAGCACCGCCGCCGGGCCCATCTCAAGGATTTTCGCCGCCGCGACCTTCATATGGGCCAGCCGGGTGATTTCCATGCCGGTCAGCGCCTCGGCCTCGGGGATATTGGGGGTGACGATGCTCGCCAGCGGCAGCAGGCGCTTGATAAGCGCCGTCTCCGCCTCCGGGGCCAGCAGGCGCGCGCCGCCCTTGGCGACCATCACGGGATCCACCACCACCGGCACAGCCAGCGCCTTGGTCTGGATAACGTCCGCCACCACCTCAATGATGGCGGCAGTGTTCAGCATGCCCGTCTTGATGGCATCGGCGCCGATATCGTCGAGCACCATTTCCATCTGCAGCCGCACGAAATCGGCGGGCACGTCCTGGATGGCCTTCACGCCCTCGGTATTCTGCGCGGTCAGGGCTGTGATGGCCGTCGCCGCATAGCCGCCGAACATGGTGACGGTCTTGATATCTCCCTGAATGCCCGCGCCGCCCCCGGAATCCGACCCCGCCACGATAAGCACGCGCCCCGGTCCTGAATGCGCTTCCGGCAGTTTCCATTCCATGGATTACTCCCTCACCCGTTGTCATTCCCGCGAAGGCGGGAATCTCGGTGTCCTTACTTCTGGATTCCCGCTTGTGCGGGAATGACAGAATACACTACGCCGCCTTGCGGATCGCTTCTTCCATCCGGCGCGCCAGCGAACCTGTCAATTCTTCTACCATATCAAGCGTTTCGGCTTCTACCATAATCCGCACCAGCGGCTCCGTGCCGGATTTGCGGATGACCAAACGCCCTTTGCCGGAAAGCGCCGCCTGCGCCTCGGCGATGGCTTCCTGCACGGTGCGGTCATCGAGCGGGTTCTTGGCCCCGAAGCGCACATTCTGCAGCTTCTGCGGCCATGGTTCGAAGCGGCGGGCGCAGCGGCTCATGGGCCGCCCCTCTTCCACCATCACCGCCAGCACCTGCAGCGCGGCAATGAGGCCATCGCCGGTAGTGGTATAATCGGAGAAAATCAAATGGCCGGACTGCTCGCCGCCCACGTTCAGCCCGCCCATGCGCATGGCTTCCAACACGTAGCGGTCGCCGACGGCGGCGCGCGTCAGGCCGATGCCCTTGGCATCGAGGAAGCGCTCCAGCCCGAGATTGGACATCAGCGTCGCCGCCACGCGCCCGCCACGTAAACGCCCGGATTTCTGCCAACCTTCGGCGATGAGGGCCAGAATCTGGTCGCCGTCAATCAGCTGGCCCTGCTCGTCGCACATCACCACGCGGTCGGCGTCGCCATCGAGTGCAATGCCGAGATTCGCGCCCGTCTCACGCACTCTGGCGCACATGGCCTCCGGGTGGGTGGAGCCGCAGCCTGCGTTGATGTTGAAGCCGTCCGGCGCAATGCCGAGCGTGATGACCTCCGCCCCCAGCTCGCGAAGAATCACCGGGCCGACCTGGTAGGCCGCCCCATGCGCGCAATCGAGCACGATTTTCACCCCGTCCAGCCGGATAGTGCGCGGGAAGGTCTGCTTCACGAATTCGATGTAGCGGCCCTGCGCGTCATCGATGCGGCGGGCGCGGCCGAGCTTTTCCGGTGCCGCGCGCCATTCCGCCATGTCGGAATCCATCAGCCGCTCGATTTCCGTCTCGGTCTCGTCGGAGAGCTTGTAGCCATCCGGGCCGAACAGCTTGATGCCGTTATCCTGATACGGGTTGTGCGAGGCGGAAATCATGACGCCCAGATCCGCGCGCATGGAGCGCGTCAGCATCGCCACCGCCGGGGTGGGCAGCGGGCCGACCAGGAGCACATCCATGCCGACCGCGATAAAACCGGCGGTCAGCGCTGGCTCCAGCAGGTAGCCGGAGAGCCGCGTATCCTTGGCGATCACCACGCGGTGGCGGTGATCGCCCCGGTTGAACACCTTCCCCGCCGCCATGCCGACGCGCAGGGCCAGATCTGCCGTCATGGGCGGCTGGTTCGCCTCCCCCCGGATGCCATCGGTGCCGAAATACTGGCGTTTGCTCATGTCGTCCCGCTTCATGAAAATGTCATGAAGCCTTGATAATCTAGGCTTTCCTCAATGAAAAGGAAACTTTGCGCATGACGCAGGACTCAGCCCTCAAGACCAACCTCACCGCCATTGTCGAAAATCAGAAGCTGCCGGAGCGGTTTCGCCAGTCGGCGCAGGCGATTCTGAATGTCGGCTTCACCCGCCCGGCGGGCATCGGCGGGGAGGGCCTGAGCGCCCGCGAGGTGCTGAATGTGACCTGCCTGTCGCGTGAGCAGTATGTTACCTTGGCGCGAAATTTCCGGCAGGAATGGACGCGCACCTCCCTGCAGCTTGGCACCAACCACCCGGATATGCCGCGCACCTTGGCGGCCATGCTGCGCGAAACGTCGGAAATGCTGAACGGGCAGGACAACCGCAGCCCGGAGCGCATCTATGACCGTGACCGGGCCTTGCTTGCGAGCAGGCAAACGGCCCCGGAAATCTCCTCCGCCTCCTGCCCCGCGCCCACACCGCAGGTGGCCAGAGACGCCGAGCGCCAGCGCTCTTAAGCGGCGTTACGCCACCCCGTCACCGCCCGACTTGATGTCGTCGATGAGGTCATGCCCCATGGCGCTGTGGCCGGGGGGGATGGTGGCGTCGGTGACGTTCGCGCCGTTGGCTTTCTTGCGGCTGCTCGGCACACTCGCCACGCGGCGGGCGCGGGCGGTTTCCTTGGTCTCGGCGCGGATCGGCTCACCCTTTAGCAGGCGCTTGATCTCCTCGCCCGACAAGGTCTCGTACTCCAGCAGGCCCTTGGCGAGGGTGTGCAGCTCTTCCAGATGCTCCTTCAGCAGCTCGCGGGCGCGGTCATGCGCTTCCTGCACAATGCGCTTCACCTCGGCATCGATCAGTGCGGCGGTTTCATCCGATACCGGGCGCTCCTGCGTGTAATTGCCGAGGAAGACTTCCTGCTGGTCGCTGCCGTAATTGAGCGGGCCGAGCTTGTCGCTCATGCCCCACTGGGTGACCATCGCGCGCGCCATTTTGGTGGCGTACTGGATGTCTGACGAGGCGCCCGAGGTGACCTTATCATAACCGAAAATCAGCTCTTCGGCGACGCGGCCGCCCATCGCCACGCAGAGATCGTCATGCAGCTTCTCGCGGGTGACGGAAAGCTTGTCCGATTCGGGCAGGCGCATCACCATGCCAAGCGCACGGCCGCGCGGGATGATGGTCGCCTTGTGGATGGGGTCGCTGGAGGGGCAGTGCAGCGCAATCACCGCGTGGCCCGACTCGTGATATGCGGTGAGTTTCTTCTCCTCCTCGCTCATCACCATGGATTTGCGCTCGACGCCCATCATCACCTTGTCCTTGGCCTCTTCCAGCTCCTTCATGGTCACCACGCGCTTGTCGCGGCGGGCGGCGAGCAGGGCAGCCTCGTTGACGAGGTTGGCGAGGTCGGCGCCGGAGAAGCCCGGCGTGCCGCGCGCGATGATGCGCGCTTCCACGTCCGGCGCGACGGGGATGTTGCGCAGGTGCACGGAGAGAATCTTCTCGCGGCCATCCACATCCGGGTTCGGCACCACGATCTGGCGGTCGAAGCGGCCGGGGCGCAGCAGCGCGGGGTCGAGTACGTCCGGGCGGTTGGTCGCGGCGATCAGGATGACGCCCTCGTTCGCCTCAAACCCGTCCATTTCGACGAGCAGCTGGTTCAGCGTCTGCTCGCGCTCGTCATTGCCGCCCCCTAAGCCTGCGCCGCGATGGCGGCCCACCGCGTCGATCTCGTCGATGAAGATGATGCAGGGCGCGTTCTTCTTGCCCTGCTCGAACATGTCACGCACACGGCTGGCACCGACGCCCACGAACATCTCCACGAAGTCGGATCCGGAGATGGTGAAGAATGGCACGCCCGCCTCCCCCGCGATGGCGCGGGCGAGCAGCGTTTTCCCGGTGCCCGGCGGGCCGACGAGCAGGCAGCCTTTGGGAATCTTGCCGCCGAGTTTCTGGAATTTCTGCGGATCGCGCAGGAATTCGACGATTTCCTGCAATTCTTCCTTGGCTTCATCAATGCCTGCCACGTCCTTGAAGGTCTTGCGCTCGGTCTTCTCGGTGAGCATGCGCGCCCGCGATTTGCCGAAGCCCATCGCGCCGCCGCGCCCGCCGCCGGACTGCATCTGCTTCATGAAGTAGAAATAGACGCCAATCAGCACGAGGAACGGCAGCCAGCCAAGGAACGTGGCCCAAAAGGCGTTCATGCCCTCGCTTTGCGGCACCACGCTGATTTTCACATTATTCTTCTCCAGCAGCGGCACCAGCTCGCTGTCGCGCAGCGCCGTGGTGGCGAACCGGGTCTCATCCGTACGGCGGCCTGAGATGGTGATGCCCTTCTCCGGGCTGTCCTCGATCTGCACCGTCTGCACCTGCCCGCCGCGCACTTCCTGCAGGAAGTCGGAATAATCGATGCGCTGGTGCGTGGCGGGGCCCATGCCGCCCGGCTCGAAAATCTTGTAGAGCACCATGGCAACGACGAAAATACCGGCCCAAAGCAGGAGATTGCGGGACATGTTGGACATAGGCGAGTCAGATTCCTTTTTTCAATTCATACAGGGCCGGGCGGGCTTAGCAAAGGGCTTTCCGGGGCGCGAAACGCACGGAAACGCCTGTATCGGCGAAAGAAGCGCCATAGCCGATATGGGGCACCGCCACACAGCGTTCAAGCTGCCATACAGATGGCAAGCGGTGTAAAAGCGCGGCAGGAAATTCTTTTGGCACACAAAAGCCTTCGGTGCACAGCTGTTTCAACCCCTCGGCGCCCAGAGCGCGCAGGAGATAGCCCTCCGGCCCCTGCGCCTCGTAGCGCGCATCCCAGCGCTGCGTAGCGGGGCACAAGGCGAGCGGGGCAGCCTCCAACTCACGCAGCACGTAGCAGCGCCCACTGGCCGCATGTGGAATCACGCGGCAGCCATGCAGGGTGGTACCGCGGAAATCGGCCAGCCGCATGGCTTCCGCCAGACGCGCAACTTCCTCGAAACGCGGCATGGCATCACGGCCGCGCACGCTGGCGAGCATGGCACGCAGGGCACGCTCGGCAATCTCCGGCGCCGCCGCTCGCCAGGCGGTGGTTTCCATCCAGCCATAGCCGGCCTCGCTCAGCCCGCCATGCATGGCCAGAAACCGCGCGGTTTGCTGGCGGACGTACGCAGCGGTGCGGCCCAGGCGCTGGGTGGTGGCTTCCAGCCGCTCCGGGATCAGGCCTTCGGCTTCCAGTAGGGGCATGATGCGCCGCAGACGGTTGCGCTGGTAGGCCTCGCTGGCATTGCTGAGGTCTGTTATCCACGCATGGCCGGCTTGCGTGAGAAAATCGACCAGTTCCGCCTTGGACAGGCCGAGCAGCGGACGCAGTAGCCGTACCTCGCGCCGGTAGGCGAGCGCGGACATGCCGGAAAGCCCCTCGACGCCGCTGCCACGCGCTAGACGTTGCCAGAAGGTTTCCTGCTGATCGTCGCGATGATGGCCGAGCAGGAGGTGCAGCACCCCCTGCTCCCGGCACCAGCCGGTGAGGGCACCGTAACGCGCCGTGCGGGCCTGCGCCTGCCGGTTGCCCGGCGCGACCTCGACGCGCAACCCCTCCGCCGGAAGCAGCAGGGCGTGCAGCCACGCGAGGGTCTGGCGCATCTCGTCAGCGGATTCCGGACGCAGTCCATGGTCAATCACCAGCGCGGTAATACGGCCCTGCCGCGCCTGCGCCCAGTGCGCCGCCAGCAGCGCCAGCGCGCGGCTGTCCGGACCGCCGGAGACGGCCACTGCCAGATGTGGCTGCGGCTCGAACGGGCCCAGCGTCTGCATGGCCTCGGCAAAGCGTGAATGAAGCGATGCGTGGTTCATGCGCCAACTATAGCGCCCCGGCACGCGCGGGTCATGAGAAACGCAAGATCAGGGCTGGCAGCTCAGGTTTTCCGACTCGCGGGCGGCGCGGCCCAGCACGGTATCCGGACCAGCCTTGTACTTGATCTGAATCTGCTGCAGCACCACGCAGGCCTCACGCTTCTTATTAAGCTTGGCAAGCGACATGGCGAGTTTCAGAAGATTATCCGGCGCTTTCACACCTTCCGGCATCGTCTCGAAGCCCTGGCGGAACTGGTCGGCGGCCTGCAGGTAATCCTCGCGCACATAGAAGGTCTCGCCCAACCAGTAATAGGCATTGCCCAGCAGCTTATCCTGCGGGTATTTCGAGATGAATTGCTTGAACGCCGTGGCGGCCTCGGCGTACTGCGCCTTGTTCATCAGGCCGATGGCGTGGTTGTAGAGGTCCTTCGCGCCTTGCGGGGTCGCGGTGCCGGGCTCAGTGGTGGGCGTCACGGGCACACCGGGTGTGGGGGCCATGGTAACGGCAGGCGGGGTAGCGGGCGTCGCCTTCGTCGCCGGGGCGGTACCGGGAGTGGCTGGGGCAGGAACAGCACCCGGCTCCTGCGTGACCGCCAGCCCCAGTCCGATCTTCTGCTCAATCTGGGTAAGGCGATATTCCATGTCCTCTTGCAGGAGTTGGAGTTGGCGCGCCGTCTGCTCGCTCTGGTAACGATTTTCTTCCACCTGCCCGCGCAACTGGCGCAGTTGCTCCTCCAGCGCAGTGATGCGCACCAGCAGGTTGGCCGTCGCCGTGCCGCCCCCGGCGCCCTCCGCCGCGGCGATGGGCTGGCCGCTGCCACCCCGGTACATCTGGCGCTGCATGCTCTGCATGTCGCGCTCCAGACGGTCCAGACGCTCAGTCGCACTCTGCGCGACCGCGGGCGCGGCGCACAGCAGCCAGGCGGCCGACGTGGCGCAGAGCAGAAGGCGAGGCAGGGATGACATGGGCAACTCCAGTAAGATTCGGCGCGATTATATCGGCTTTACGGCCCGACACAACCTGCCTTCCCAAAAAGAAACCGCCGGGGAATGCCCCGGCGGTTTCCGTAACTTCAAGCGTTTCGCCGATTAGCGGGCGAGAACGGTAACCGCGCGGCGGTTCTGGCTCCAGGCCGCTTCGTTGGCACCCATGGCAGCCGGGCGCTCTTTGCCGTAGCTGATGGTGGTGATGCGTGCCGGGGAGACGCCGAGGGAGACCAGATAGTCTTTCGCAGCGTTGGCACGGCGCTCGCCGAGGGCCAAGTTGTACTCGCGGGTGCCGCGCTCGTCGCAGTGACCTTCAACAACAACATTCACGCCGCTGTTGCTCTTCAGCCAGGCAGCCTGGCTTTCCAGCGTGGCTTGAGCCTGGGAGTCGATCACCGAGCTGTCGAGCGCGAAGAAGACGCGGTCAGATACGCCCGGAGCGAGTTGCTGCAGACTGTCGCTGCCCGATCCGTATTCGCCCGCCGCACCGCCGCCAGCCGCACCGGAGTTATCGCCGGGGGTTTCGCACGCAGCGAGGAACAGGAAGGAAGAGAGCACGAGGCCCAGTTTGAAGGTGTTGTTCATTTTATTCTCCATGAGTGGTGTTCGGTGGCCCTGTTATTATGCATCGGCGGGTTAATTCTCAACAAGCGCAGAGCATTTTCTTAGGCTCCCTCCCTGTTTGCCTGCCAACCGTGTCATAAAGGCAACAGCGGCGACCAGGCCGGATCGCTGGCATCCAGCGGAGTGACCACTTGGCGCATATTTCTTCCTGTAACATCAATGGAATAGAGGCGCGTCGAGCCACCAGGGCTGGTCTGCTGGGTGAACATCAGCACGCGGCCATTGGGGGCCCAGGTCGGGCCTTCCGCCAGCCAGCTCTCATGAATCATGCGCTCGCCGGAGCCGTCGGCCCGCATGATGCCGATGAAGAAGCGGCCCGCCGCCATTTTCGTGAAGGCGATGTAGTCCCCACGCGGCGACCAGACAGGGTCACCGTAGCGGCCATCGCCAAAGCTCAGGCGCTTCACGCCGCTGCCATCGGCGTTCATCAGATAAAGCTGCTGGGAGCCACCACGGTCGGAGTTGAAGACGATCTGACGGCCATCCGGCGAGTAAGATGGCGACGTGTCAATGGCCGGGCTGTCGGTCAGTTTGCGCAGCTGGCGCGAGCGAAGGTCCATCACAAAGATATCCGTGTTGCCGCCCTTGGCAATGGACATGGCGAGCTGGTCGCCATTGTGGTTGAAGCGCGGCGCGAAGGACATGCCCTGGAAGGTACCGAGCGATTCCTCGCGGCCTGTCTGCAGGTCACGCAGATACACGCGCGGCACCTTGCCGGCATAGGAGAGATAGACGATTTCCTGTGTGTCCGGCGCGAAGCGCGGCGTCAGCACGAGGTAATTGCCAGCGGTGAGGAATTTGTGGTTCTCACCATCCTGATCCATGATGGCGAGGCGCTTGACGCGCTTGTTTTTCGGGCCGGTTTCCGACACATAGACGATGCGCGTGTCGAAATAACCGTCCTCGCCGGTGATGCGCTTATAGATTTCATCCGCGATGAGGTGCGCGATGCGCCGCCAGTTGCGGTTGAACGTATCGTACTGCTTGCCCGCCACCTGCTGCTCCCCGTAGATGTCCCACAGGCGGAAGCTGACTTTCACTTTCCCTGGCCCGGTCGGCACGACGCTGCCGATCACCAGGCCTGCCGCGTTGATCTGGCGCCAGTCGGGGAAGCGCGGGATGTTGGTGGCGAAGGTGACCTGCTCGATGAAGGCATTATGCGGAATCGGGCGGAACAGGCCGGAGCGCTCGAGGTCCGCCGCGATGACGCGCGCCATGTCGCGACCAATCTGCGCCGCTTCGCCGCTGTTGGACGTGAAGTCCGCCACCGCGATGGGCAATGGCTCGAAGCCTCCCTGCGTGATATCCAGCCGCAATTGTGCATGGGCGCTGGAAGCCGAGAAGGCCACCGCCAGGACGATAAACGTACGACGAAGCGAGGAGAGGAATTTCATAATGCGTCTCAAAAGGGTTGGGTCGTTCAGAAGGTAATACTTTTGGCGTTGATGCGGGTCAAATGTCAACCCATACGTTGTGCACAGCTGCGATGATGGCGTCTCTTCGTACAGCGGGGAGGCCCCGCTTACCACGTGCGGGGTGACATCTCTTTAACTTCCGTCATTCCGGGACGCGAAGCGGGCCCGGAATCTCTGAGCGTTACGAAGGAGATCCTGCGCAGCCTACGGCTCGCAGGATGACGGCTGCAACTTTGTTAGTCTAGGACAGGATATCCGAGTCAGCCATGAGCCCGCGAAGCGGCGCTTACTTACGGAGGCCAGCAGGCCGTAGCGGGGGCATCAAACAAACCAGCAGGGGTAACTAATAAAGAAAACTCGGGTCGAACGTCAGTTCCATTTCGCCCCAGCCGGCGTGCTTGGAGGGGTCGAGGTTCTTCAGCGGCGCGCAGCGGGCGACGGCGCGTAGTGCGGAATCAGCGGCGGCGCGGAAGTTGGGCTGGATCATCATGCTGGACTGGCCGGACGCGAGCGTCGGCTGCCCGACCAGTGAGCCATCCGGGTTGAAATAGGCCTTCACGACAACCTTCAGCGTGTAGTCGTTCTTCACACCTGCCGGCGGGTTCCAGCAGCGCACGAATTGCTGGATGATGGCGTCGCGCTCGCTCATGGAGGGGGCCATGCTGGGGTCATATTTGAAGCCCTTCATGGTGGTGCCCGCCTCTTCCGGCTTGGCTTTCTCGTCCACGGCTTCCGATTGCTGGGCCTGCTGGCGGACATTCTTCAGAATCTCGTCCAGCGATTCCTTCTCGTTCTTCGGCTCCGGCGTTTTTTCCGCCTTGGGCTTTTGCTTCGGCTGCTCCTTCGGAGGCTCCGGCTTTTTCTCTTCTTTTTTCTCCGCTTCCTTCACCGGGGTCGGCTTAGGCAGCGGCACGGATTCTTTCTTCGGTTCGGACGGCTTCGGCGGCGCGGATTTTTGGGGCGTGGCTTTCGGCGTCGGCTTGGGCGGGGCTTCCTTTTTTGCCAGCGGCAGCGTGGAGGGCTTCACGTTCGAAACGGCGCTCACCGGCAGAATCTCGACGCTGATCGCCACCGGCTCCGGTTCCTCGCGATCGAACCAGCTCGGCAGCCCCGCAATGGCGATCAGCAGGATCGCCAAATGCATGCCTACCGAGTAGAAGATACTGCGCTGATCGAGGTCCGTTTTCATGGCCGCGTGCGCCTGCTCCCTTACCGCTTCGCCGGCACTTCGCCGACCGTCTCGGACACCAGCGCGACCTTGGTCAGGCCCGCCGCGTTGATCTCACCGATCACCTGCATCACCTTGCCGTAATCCACGACCTTGTCGCCGCGCACGAACACGCGCATGTCCTTGTTCTCCTGCGCCACGGCCTGCAGGCGGCCTTTCAGCTTGTCGAACGCGATTCTTTCCTTCTGGACATAGATATCACCCTTCGGGTCGATGCTGATGGCCAGCACCTCTTCCTTGCCTGGCAGCGGCTTGGCATTCGTTTCAGGCAGATCGACCGTGACGCCCGCGGTTAGCATGGGTGCCGCCACCATGAAGATGATGAGCAGCACCAGCATCACATCCACCATCGGCGTCACGTTGATGTCGTTGAAAGCCCCTCTTCCGCCCCCGCGGCGGCTGCGGCGTCCACCGCCGCCTGATCCGACACTCGCACCCATATCGTTCCCCTGTTACCGGATGAGACGAACGCACACCCAAAATCCTTTGCGCTTACCAGTCACCGGTCGCGTCCGGCCCGCCCGTATCCTTTCAGGCGGCGGCGGAGAGTTCGGTCTGGCGCGACAGCAGCGCCTCGAACTCCACGCTGAAATCCTCCAGGCGGCCGGCCAGCTTGTTCAGCTCGCCGTTGAACTTGTTATACGCGATCACCGCCGGGATGGCTGCGAACAGGCCGATAGCGGTGGCAAGCAGCGCTTCTGCAATACCGGGCGCCACAACGGCGAGCGAGGTATTCTTCGACACCGCAATGCTCTGGAAGCTGTTCATGATACCCCACACCGTGCCGAACAGGCCGATGAACGGCGCGGAGGAGCCGACCGTGGCAAGGAAGCCGAGGCCTTTTTCCAGCTCGTCCAGCTCACGGTTACGCGCCACGCCCATGATTTGCGTCATGCGCTCTTTCATGCCCGCGCCGGAGAGACGGGCACGGCCAGTGCCTTTGGAGGAGCGGAACCATTCCTCCATCGCTGCCATGAACACGATGGCGTAGGGGTGATTGGCGCGGCGCTTCACTTTTTCGTAGAAGCCATCCAGCGCGTCCGCCGACCAGAAATCGCTCTCGAACTTCGCCGAGCGCTGCTTGATGTTCTTGAAGCGCATCGTCTTGTCGAAGATAATGGCCCATGTCCAGATGGACGCCATGATGAGCGACAGCATGACGGCCTTCACCATCAGGTCCGCCTGGAGGAACATGCCCCACGCAGACATGTCCGTCTGGGCGACATTGCCTGCGATTTCCGTGGCACCGACCGCGTCCACCGCGGTGCTTACATTCGTACTGTCCGTCATGGGACGTCCTCCCCTTGATCCAATGGCCTGACATGGCTGGTGATTTTGCTCATGATCGCGTCCGGCAGCGGCAGGGGCCGCAAGCTTACCGCATCGACCGTGACGATTTCGACCTCAAGGCGCGCAATCTCACGCTCAGCGCGGCTCAGGCGCTGGGTCATACTCATACGGGCTTTCCTTGTGCGATGCAACGACGTTTCCACGGTCAACACATCATCGAGATGCGCCGGGGCGAGGTAGTCGACGGTGATGCGGCGCACGAGGAACAGAAAGCCCCCCTCCCCCGCCAGCTCGCGCTGCTGCAACCCGCAGGCGCGCAGGGCTTCGGTACGCGCCCGCTCCGCAAAACGCAGGTGGTTGGCATGGTACATCACCCCGCCCGCGTCCGTGTCCTCGTAGTAAACCCGAAAGGCGATATGGTGAGAGCCGTTATGGAAATGGCCGGAATTGGGCTGCGCACGCGTCATTACTTGGCGTTAGCAGGGCGGGGTTAAGAAAAGGCTAAGGCCTACGAGAAAACAGGGTCCAAACCCTCAGCTTGGAAACCTTCACATTTCTGTCATCAAGCCATGGGATAATCAAAGCCACCAAGGAGAGCCCCATGACGCACCACCCACACCCCACTGCCGCAGCCATCGATATGAGAGCATGGCAGACACTCATGACTCCATCTGACGCACAACGGGTGATTGATGAGGTGGATGAAAAAACTTTGGAACGACTTTCTTGCCATGAGTCAGCCATGCCTATCGTTAAGGCCATTGCTGACCTGTCCAATGCGGCCATTGTGGCGTATATACCCGATGAGGCAGGCAAGAAGAAGTTCATGGACGCCATTATGATGGCGGAAAAAAAAGCTGTGGAACGTTATAACCTCTGTAGCACGCCGTTTGAAATCTTGCCGGGTCTGATACTCAATCCGCTTCCGGAGAATTGGGGAGAACGGCTTGGTCAAGCACACAATATCATTGAGCATATCGGCTATCTCATGCATCGCGCCGAGGAGACTCTTAGCCGCGAAGAGCCTGATTTGCTTGCCGATCTCGACCGGCTGAAACTTTCGCTGGATACAATATTGAAGCCCCGCAGCCGCGTGGGAGCGGCATCGCATGAAGGGCAGGCATGCGCCAGCCAGCAAGCGGGACGCTCAACACCCTAAGCCCTAGCGCCCATCATCATCCGGGTTCTCAAACAGCGCCGCCTGTAACAGGTCAGGCCGTTTCGGGGCGGCAAGGCCGAGATGCTTGTAAGCCGTCTCGGTGAGCACGCGGCCGCGCGGGGTGCGGGCGAGGAAGCCTTTTTGCAGCAGGTAGGGCTCGATGGTTTCCTCCAGCGAATCGCGCTGCTCGGAGAGACCCGCGGCAATGGTTTCGATGCCCACCGGGCCACCCGCATAATGCTCGGCGATGAAGCTGAGGTAGCGGCGGTCGGCGGAATCCAGCCCCAGCGCATCCACTTCCAGACGTTTCAGTGAGTCATCTGCCAGCTTGCGGTCGATTTTTCCCTTCTCGGCGGCTTGCGCGAAGTCGCGCACGCGGCGCAGCAGGCGCACGGCGATACGCGGCGTGCCGCGCGAGCGGCGAGCGATCTCCTCGCTGCCCTGCCGGTCAAGTTCGATATTGAGGATGCCCGAGGCGCGGGTGAGCACTTTCTCCAACTCCTCCGGCGAGTAGAACTGCAGCCGCAGCGGGATGCCGAAGCGATCGCGCAGCGGGTTGGAGAGCAGGCCGAGCCGCGTCGTGGCGCCCACCAGCGTGAAAGGCGGCAGGTCGATGCGCACCGTGCGCGCGGCAGGCCCCTCGCCGATGATGAGATCGAGCTTGCCGTCCTCCATCGCGGGGTAGAGCACCTCCTCCACCGCGGCGTTCATGCGGTGAATCTCGTCGATGAACAGCACGTCGCGCGGCTGCAGGCCGGTGAGAATGGCCGCAAGATCGCCCGCCTTCATCAGCAGCGGGCCGGAGGTGGCGCGGAAGCCCACGCCCATCTCTGACGCCACGATCTGCGCCAGCGTTGTTTTTCCCAAACCGGGAGGGCCGTAGAACAGCACATGATCGAGTGCCTCGCCGCGCACCTTGGCGGCGGAGACGAAAATCTTAAGGTTTTCGATGGACTGCGTCTGCCCGGTGAATTCGGCAAAAGCCTGTGGGCGAAGCTTCAGTTCCTGCCCGTCCTCAGGCATTTTCTCGGCAGTGGTCAGTCGGGTGGCGGCCATGCAGTTTCCTTTTGTTTCGTCCTCCTGAGCGCGAGCGAAGGATCTCATGGTGTGGCACAATATCCTTCGGCTACGCCTCAGAATAACGTGATTACGTTATCATATAGAGTTATATAGGTCTTCCCAGCGCGGATTCATCGTTTCGATGAGAGATATTTTCTTGTTCCGCACCCATCCCTTACGCTGCTTTTCACGGAAAATGGCGGCTTCCATGGGGTCAGTGACTTCGTAATAGACAAGGTGTTTGCAGTTATATTTCCACGTAAAGCCCTTAATGAAACCTTCCCGATGCTGGCGCACACGTGCGGCCAGATCGGATGTGACGCCAATATAAAGCACCCCATGAGGCTTGTTCGCCACGATATAGACGGCAGAGAGTTCTCTTTCATACCTTACTTCCGTCATCGTGAGCGGGAGCGCAGGATCTCGCGCCACATAGGGAGATCCTTCGCTTGCGCTCAGGATGACGGCCATATTCAGGCGGCCAGGTACCGCAGGCAGAGGGGAATGATTTCCTCCACTTTCTCCGCGCCGGATTCCTGCACGGCGCGCGCCACGGCGGAGAACGCATCGACGCGGGCATAGCCGAGATTGACCAGCGCCGAAATGGCCTCCTGCCGGGCCGCCTGCCCTGCGTCTACCGCCGCCGCCTTGCCCTTGCCGCCCTTGATGGGCTCGAGCGTCGCGGGCACGCTGAGCGCGGCGGCAAGGGTGGGCAGCTTGTTCTTCAGCTCGGTGATGATGCGTTCGGCAAGGCGCGGACCGACGCCGTTGGCGCGGGTGAGCATGGTCTTGTCCTGCGCAGCGATGGCATCGGAAATCTCCTGCGTGGAGAGCGCGCCGAGCAGCGAGAGCGCCATCTTGCTGCCCACACCCTGCACCGAGGTCAGCGTGCGGAACCATTGACGCTCCGACTCACTGAGAAAGCCGTAGAGATGGATATGGTCCTCGCGCACATGCGTCTCGATCCATAGCGTCACCTCACCTTGGACGTTCTGCAACTGGCCCAGCGCGCGCGAGGCAGCGAAGACGAGGTAACCAACGCCGTTTATATCAAGAATGGCATGGTCATCTGCCAGAGAATCAACGGTGCCGCGGAGTTTGCCGATCATGGGAATACGGGAATCTGGAATGCACGAATACGAGAATATTATATAAGAGTTTTTCTAAGTTATTCAATTTCTCGTATTCCAGATTCCCGTATTCGCAGATTCTGCTTTACGCATTCTTATTCACATACTCCGCCCATTTCACCGGGGCGTCGCGCTCGCCGTTCAGCCAGCCGAACATGTCCTCACCGCCGATGGTCATGCCCATCATGATCTCCTCGTTGCCCTCACCCTGCAGCTTCATGAAGGTGGCAAACAGCAGGGGGCCTTCCTGCTCACCGAACACGTCGGTAAACACGGCCTGATGCACAACGAACTGGTGCGCGTCCGAATCGATGTTGCGCATGGCGGCCACCGCTTCCGTGAAGCCTGCGACATAGCCGAGCGAGAACGGGTCTTTGGCGGGCGCGGGCAGGCCCCGCTCGATGCCGTCCATTTCCGTCATCTGCGTACGCAGCGCGCTGGTGAGGAACGAGGCGGCCTGCATGACGATGTCGCCGAAATTACTTTTAGGCACTTCTTTTTTCCCGAAAAACCGTCCGAACATGCTCAGGCTCCCATCTGTGCCGCGACATACGGCGTGATATGATCATGCTGCGCGTGGGTGATGGCGATGGCCAGCGCATCCATGGCGTCCAGCCCGTGGCTGCCGCAGCCGGGCAATAGCATCTGCACCATCATGTCCACCTGCGTTTTTTCCGCACGGCCCGCGCCCACCACGGTTTTCTTGACGAGGTTCGGCGCATATTCACTCACCGGCAGGCCTGCCTGCGCCAGCGAGAGCAGGATGGCGCCGCGCGCGTTGCCGAGCTTTAGCGTGGCATTGGCATTGACGTTGACGAAGGTTTCCTCGATGGCCGCCACATCTGGACGCAGGCGCAGGATCACCTCCTGCAACGCGATATGCAGTGTCAGCAGACGCTGCTCGAAGCGGATTTTCGTATCCGGCCGGATCACGCCGCAATCGACAAATGACAGACGGCTCCCCTCGCGCTCCACGATGCCCCAGCCGCAACGGACCAGACCGGGATCGATGCCGAGGATGCGGGTTCGGTGATTGGTAATGGAAGTCTCCCGTCTATTCTGATGAAACCAATAACCAATAACTAATCACCAATAACCCATTACGCATTCAACCGCAGCATAATCTCCTCCGACACCTCGAAATTGGAGGTCACTTCCTGCACGTCGTCATTATCCTCCAGCAGGTCGATCAACCTGAAGAGGGCCTTGGCCTGCTCCTCGTCCACCGGCGAAGTGTTCTTCGGAATCCACGCCAGCTTGGCCGATTTCGGCTCGCCGAACTTCGCTTCCAGCGCGCGAGAAACCTCATGCAGGCTTTCCATCGCGCAGGTGATGACGTGCCCGTCAGCGGAGGATTCGCAGTTATCCGCCCCCGCCTCGATGACGGCCTCAAACATCCCTTCCTCGCTGGCTACGGAGGCCGGGTACTCGATGCGGCCCAGCCGGTCGAACATGAAGCTCACCGAGCCCGTCTCGCCCATGCTGCACCCGGTCTTAGTGAAGGCGGCGCGCACTTCGGAGGCGGTGCGGTTACGGTTATCGGTCAGCGCATCGACGATGACGGCGACGCCGCCGGGGCCGTAGCCCTCGTAGCGCACCTCATCGTAATTGTCGCCGCCCGCCTCGCCGGTCGCCTTCTTGATGGCGCCCTCGATCTTGTCGCGCGGCATGTTTTCCACCCGTGCTGCCTGAATCGCCGCGCGCAGGCGGGGATTGGCCGCCGGATCCGGCAGGCCGTTCTTCGCCGCCACGGTGATTTCGCGAATCAGCTTGGTAAACAGCTTGGAGCGCTTCTTGTCCTGCGCCCCCTTGCGGTGCATGATGTTCTTGAACTGGGAATGACCTGCCATGAGATGCCCGTAACACGAGGTTTTTCTCAGGCTATAGCATGCAGAGGGAAGCAAGGGCAAGGTCTGCAAGGGCCCTTAAGCGGTCATGCCTATTTCGCGGCTGCGCTCCATGCCCGGCGTCGCCATTGGCGTTAATTCGCCTAGCTCAGCGTAAGAGACGTTTTGCGTTCCATTGGCATCCATTCCAGCCCGACGGAGGTTCTGACCACTTTGGCGCACTTGATTTGAGCATTCCGGTGTCATCCAGTTACCGGGATCAACACAATTCTGGTTGGTCAGCACATCTTCACGCATGCGGCGTGTCTCTCCGCTGCGGTACATGTAATCAGGCGTATCAAGCGTACCATTCTGGTCTCTGTGTATGGCGCGAAGGTTGTCCGCAGGGCGGCGGATGCTGTTGGTAAAACGCTCGTTATCCTCCATCATGAATGTGCGTGTGGGCCTGCCCGTCTGACGCGTGAGCTGCTCGTCCAAATCATTGTGGGAAGTAAAATGTTCAGCCCCGTAGACGCCGATGATGAGTCGGCCATTTGCCTCGCGTGCCGCATCGCGGGCAATCTGCTGGTCGCCTTGAGACGCGGTGATAGCATCGGGAGAAACACGCTCCCTCGTATCCTCAGTGCCTATTGTTTGGTCATGGTCCATCAGTGGAATACCAAGGCGGCCGGAGTGATAGATAAGTGAGGCGGTTTGTGCAACCTCCTGATCTTCCCGTCCAACATTGTAGGCGCTTGAACTGATGTGCCCTTCACTCACCAACGCTTCGCGTATCTGGTTTTCAGACATGCCTTGCTGCTGAAAACTACGATAACGCTCAACCCTGGAAGGCGACGCCTCGAGCAGAATACTCAGATCACGGCCGGAACGCTGTGCCCCCTGCTGAAAAGCCTCTAGCGATTGCGGATCACTCAGCAGCGCCAGATGATCGGGATTCTGGTGGTTGCTATCCATGAACATGACGTTGTTGCCCTGCGCCAACTCGCGCGTGACAGCATTGCGGGCACTGCTAAGATCAGCGGTACGTTCGATCACGTAGTTCCTCCTGTAATAGAAGGATATCGAATAAAGGTTAACTTTTATTAAAAAAGGCACAGGTTTTTTCGCCCGGTGCCTTTTTAAACTATAAAGATTAGCTACTTAGTTCGCCTTCGCCCGCCCGTAGCGGTCTTCGAAGCGAACGATGTCGTCTTCGCCGAGGTAGGAGCCACACTGCACTTCTACGAAATCCAGTGGCATTTTGCCGATGTTCTCGATGGCGTGCACCGAGCCAAGCGGGATATAGACATACTGATTCTCGGTGAGAATGATCTCCTCCTCGTCGCGCTGCACACGGGCGGTGCCAGAGACGACTACCCAGTGCTCGGCACGGTGATGATGCATCTGCACAGAGAGTTTCGCGCCCGGTTTTACCTGAATATGTTTTACTTGGTGGCGCCCGCCAAGGTCGATCGTCTCGTAGAAACCCCATGGGCGATAGACGCGGCTGTGCTGATCAATAATGGAACCGTCATGCTGCGAGATCTTATCCAGCAGCTTTTTCACATCCTGCGCACGGTCCTTTTTGGAGACCAGCACCGCATCACGGGTAGACACCACGACCAGATCCTCCACGCCGAGCGCGGCGATCGGCGCGCCGTCTTCCACGCGCAGGTAGCTGTTTTTTACGTCATCCGCATAGACCGTGCCGGAGATCACGTTGCCATGGTCGTCCTTCTCGCCGATGCGCCACAACGAATCCCAGGCACCAGCGTCGCTCCACCCACAGGAGAGCGGGATGACGGCGGCGGATTCGGTACGCTCCATGACGGCGTAGTCAACCGAGATTTTCGGGGCCCTGTTGAAGGCCGTTGGGTCGAGGCTGATAAACTGGCCCTCAAAACTGGCTTTTTCCACCGAGTCGCGGCATGCCTTGAAAATATTCGGCTCGTGCTTGGCCACTTCGTCAAGGAACAAATCCACAGGGAAAAGAAACATACCGGAATTCCAGCTATAATCGCCATCAGCGAGGTATTTCTGGGCCGTCAGCATGTCCGGCTTTTCCACGAACCGGCTGATCTTATAGGCACCCTCGGATTCAAGCGCGGTGCCCTTCTTGATGTAGCCGTAGCCGGTTTCTGCATATTCCGGGGAAATGCCGAAGGTGACCAGATTGCCTTCCATCGCGGCTTCACTGGCGGCTTCCACGCCTTTCAGGAAGCTTTCCTCGTCACGGATAATGTGATCGGACGGCAGCACGAGCATCAGCGCCTGTTTGTATTGCGACTGGATGTACATCGCGGCTGCTGTGATGGCCGGCGCGGTATTGCGCATCTCTGGCTCCAGCATGATGTCGCAGCGCTCGAAACCGGCAGCGGACATATGGTCGGCGCAGAGGAAGCGATGCTCGACATTGCTGACGATCAGCGGACGCTTCATGTTGCGCGCGGTTTTCACACGGCGGGCAGTTTCCTGAAGAAGGCTCGCATGCTGGCGGTTCAGCTCGAGGAATTGCTTCGGATATTTCTGGCGTGACATCGGCCAAAGACGGCTGCCCATGCCACCACAGAGAATCACCGGAATGATCGGCGGGGTAGGCCTTGTGGAAGCAAGCGGTGTCACAAGTACGGCTTTCATAGTTCAGTATTCCCCTTCACGCGTTATGTCTGGTCAAAACGTTCTTTGGAGTTGCCTCAATGTGACATTCTCATTAGCTACGTTTGTTATAAAAATTCCACTAGATTTTGTGCAGGCGCGAAATAACTTTTTCCCAATGTTGAATTTATTTATGAAGTGGGATGAACTTTTCTGTATTTTCTTAAATGAAATGTCAAACTAATTAATAAAATCTTAACAAAAACTTAAAGTATTGTGGCTTGTCGCTGATACGTATAGAGAGGAAACCATGCAATCCAACACCGCCCGCAAGACCATGGAATATATAACTAAACCTATCGAATCAGGCATTCTCCGCGCCTACGATATTCGGGGCGTGTACGAAGACACGCTGGATGAAGATACGGCGTTCAGTATCGGCAAGGCTTATGCGACGATTATTGGCGAGCGCAAGAACACCCAAACACCCAAGATCGTCACTGCCCGTGACGGTCGCCTCTCCTCCCCGGCCCTCTCGGAGGCCTTGAAGGCAGGCATGGCCTCGGCGGGCGCGGAAGTGCATGATGCCGGCCTCGGCCCGACGCCGATGCTTTACTTCGCCGTCTACCACATGAATGCCGATGCGGGCATCATGGTGACCGGTTCGCACAACCCGCCCACTCATAACGGCTTCAAGATGACCACCGGCAGCATGCCGTTTTACGGGGACGACATCCAGGAAATCGGCCAGCGCGCGGCCTCCGACAACCTGCGCGACGGCCACGGCGTCATCGTCAGCCACCCGATGCTGGAAGCCTTCACGGCACGCCTGATGCAGGATTTCCGCCGCGAAAGCGCCAAGCCGCTCACCGTGGTGTGGGACCCGGGCAATGGCGCGGCGGGCGAAGTGGTGGATCTGCTCGCCGCCCGCCTGCCCGGCACGCATTACACGCTGAATACGAAAATCGACGGCTCCTTCCCGGCCCACCACCCGGACCCGACTATCCCGGCCAATCTGCAGCAACTCATTGATGAAGTGAAGCGCCGCAGGGCGGACATGGGCGTAGCGTTCGACGGCGACGGCGACCGCCTGGGTGCCGTAGACGCGGAAGGCAATATCCTCTGGGGCGACCAAATGATGGTGTTCTTCAGCCGCGACATCCTCTCCCGCCAGCCGGGCGCCTGCATTATCGCCGATGTGAAGGCCTCGCAGGCGCTGTTCGACGACATCACCGCCCATGGCGGCCGCGCCCTGATGTGGAAAACCGGCCACTCGCTCATCAAGGCGAAAATGATCGAGGAAAAAGCCGCGATTGCCGGGGAGATGAGCGGGCACATCTTCTTTGCCGACAAATATTATGGCTTCGATGACGGCCTCTACTCTGCCGTGCGGCTGATCGACCTCGTGGCTCATAGCGACGAGACGCTCGCCCAGATGCGCGCCAAGCTGCCCGCCCTGCTCAACACCCCGGAAATCCGCATCGACGTGCTGGCGGAGCGCAAGTTCGACATCGTCGAGGAAATCCGCACCCGCGTGAAGCAGGACATCGCCTCGGGCAAGCCGTATGAGCTGAACGAGGTGGACGGTGTGCGCGTGAAATACGGCAATGGCTGGTGGCTGGCCCGCGCCTCCAACACGCAGGCCGCCCTCATCGTGCGCTGCGAGGCGCAGGACACCGAGACGCTCGAAGCCTTGAAGGAGATGGTGGAAGCCCAGCTCGGCGCCTCCGGCATCCCGACCGATCTCGACCATGTCGAGTCATCCGGTCACTGATGGGGCACATCATATGCCCGGCGCAGAGACACCTCTGCGCCGGGCATTTTTCTTTCCATCGTTCCGCCGCCTACCCCAACCTGAAAATATTTTATCCAACTTACTGATTTGCCCATTGCATCGCATCAAAATTCCATCAATATGGTGCGGCGGATGCGGTGAGGGCCTACCAGATACGGTAGTATCGACGGGTAGGAAACAAAGGTGGATTAATTTCACCCTTTTTCTCTTAACGCAAACGCAAGGATTTCCTGAGGTTTCCTTAATTGATCCATGCTAACTTTATACTAAGCCATCCGTAGAACGCCTGCCGTGAAGTCCTACCGCCGCCCTCGCAACCAGTCCCTCGTTCTGCCCGTCCGCACGTGGCTTGCTGCGGGTAGCGCCGTGGTGTTGTTCTCCAGCGCGGTGACGCTGGCCATCCTCAACCGGCAAGGCCATCCCCTGCCTGACCATGTGCGGCACGTGGTCACCGATATCGTCTCCCCCGTCATCGCGGCGCTCTCCAGCCCGGCCGACCTGTTCCGCTACGTGGGCGATCGCACCGAGCAGTTGATGCAGCTCGATGAGGAAAACATCCGCCTGCGCGACCAGAACGCCGCGCTGCTGCACTGGCAGACCGTCGCCCGCCGCCTGCAGACGGAAAACGAGACGCTGCGCCAGCTGCTGAACGTAAAGGCCAGCCCTGAATACCGCTTCACCACCGCGCGCGTCGTCACCGGCAGCGCCAGCATCTTCTCGCACACGCTTCTGCTCTCGGAAGGCATTGGCGACGGCATCGTCGAGGATCAGGCGGTCATTACCGATGAAGGGCTGGTGGGTCGCATCATCGAGGCAGGGGCCACCTCCGCGCAGGTGCTGCTGATGACGGACATCAACTCGCGCCTGCCAGTGGAAATCGAGCAGACGGGCGAGAAGGCGATTCTCGCCGGCGACAATACGCAGCGCCCGCTGCTGCAACTCGCCAATGACAAATTGCGCCCGGCCATCGGCCAGCGCATCGTCACCGCCAGCGACGGCGGCGTCTTCCCCGCCGGGTTCGTGGTGGGTGAAATCGCTTCGATCGAGAAGAACCAGATTCGCATCCAGCCTTATGTGAACGGCTCGCGGCTCGCCTTTGTGCGCACCATCAGCCTGAAACAGCCGTGAGCGCCACCGACCGCCCGTCGGTCACCCTCGGCCGCCGCATTGTGCCGCCGGTCTGCATCACGCTCGCCACCTTGTTGCATCTCGCCCGCTTGCCCATGGTCGAATGGCTGTCCGCCGCCCCGGCGCTGAACCTCATTGCCATCTATTACTGGACGCTGGCGCGCCCGAACCGCGTGCCGTTCTGGCTGCTGTTCGTGCTGGGCCTCATCGCTGACAGCATCTCCACCGCGCCGCTCGGCGTGCATGCGCTGCTCTATTTCGGCGGCTACCTGCTCGCGCGCATGATCCGCCGACGGATGGAATCGCCCTCGCTGCTGCCCATGTGGGGCGTGTTTGCTCCCTGGCTGCTCGTGCTGCTGCTTGGCGAATGGCTGCTTGCGGGCTGGCAGCGCGAGGCCCTGCCCCCGCTCGGCGCCCTGCCGCTGCAATGGATCATCAGTATTTTCTTCTACCCGCTTCTGCATCTTCTCTTTGACCGCGTGCTGACGTATGGTCAGCGCTGGCGGCTCTGAGCAGCTGCTGCGCCACCCAACCCAACTGGACCGCGATGCGCACCACGCATGAATCTCAGCGTATTCTCACCCGCCGCGCTTTTGCGCTGGGCGGACTGCAGCTTGGCATTGGCAGCATCCTGGCCTCGCGGCTCTATTACCTGCAATTCGTGAAGGCGGAAACCTACCGCACCATGGCGGAGGATAACCGCGTCAACCTGCAGCTGCTTGCCCCGGAGCGCGGCCTGCTGCTGGATCGCAACGGCATCCCGCTGGCAGAGAACCGCGCTAATCACCGCGTGCTGATGGAGCGCGGCGAGCGCGACCAGTCGCTGAGCGTGTTGCGCGACGTGGCGAAACTGCTCAAGCTGTCGCCCGAAGCGCAGAAGAAACTGACCGAGGAATTGCTGCGCCTGCCGCGTGGACGCACGCTGCTGCTGCGCGAATATCTCAGCTGGGATGAAGTCGCGGCGCTGGAATTCCACTCCCCCCGACTGCCCGGCATCTCGCTCGATGCGGGCTTCATGCGGTATTACCCGCTGGTCGACAAGGCCTCGCACCTCATCGGCTTTGTCGGCGCAGTCACCGACAAGGACCTCGCGCGCGAGCCGGAGAACAAGGGATTGCTGAAGCTGCCCGGCTATAAAATCGGCAAGGACGGCATCGAGGTGATGCTGGAGGAGCAGTTGCGCGGCACGGCGGGCATGCTCCATATGGAGATGAACGCGCACGGCCTGCCGGTGAAGGAGGTGAAGCGCCAGCCGCCGGTGCCGGGCAAGAAAACCACCCTCACCATCGACGCTGAATTGCAGACCTATGCCGCCCAGCGCTTCGGCGAGGAATCGGGCGCCGCCATCATCATGCGCGTGGATAATGGCGACGTGCTGGCGCTGACCTCCGTGCCCGCGTTTGACCCCAACCGCTTCAGCATGGGCATTCGCAGCGATTACTGGAAAGAACTGCTCGCCAACAAGAAGAACCCGCTGATGAACAAGGCGACGGCGGGCCAGTACCCGCCCGGCTCCACCTACAAGATGCTGGTGGGTCTGGCTGCGCTGGAGGCGGGCGTCATCACGCAGTCCAGTCGCGTCTATTGCCCCGGCCATTTCTTCCTCGGCAACCACCGCTTCAATTGCTGGAAGCCGGAGGGCCATGGCTCGGTGAACGTGGTGGAGGCCATCGCCAAGTCCTGCGACACGTTCTTCTACACGATGGCACAGCGCCTCGGTATCGACAAGATTGCCGAGATGTCGCGCCGCTTCGGCCTTGGCGAGCCCACCGGCATCGGCCTACCGCATGAGAAGGGCGGCATCATGCCAGATGAGCAATGGAAGCGCCAGCGCTACGGCCAGCCCTGGCATCCGGGCGATACCATCAATTGCGGCATCGGGCAGGGCTATGTCATCGCCACGCCCATGCAGCTTGCCGTGATGGTGGCGCGGCTCTGTACGGGCAGACACATCGTGCCGCGGCTGGAGATTCCCGAAAAAGAAGACAAGGATCCCAAAACGCTGAAGGTCGACCCGCAGCACCTCGCCACCATCCAGCAGGGGATGGACGCGGTGTGCAACGCGCAGATGGGCACCGCCTACTGGTACACGCTGCGCGAGGGCCCCTTCCGCATGGGTGGCAAGACGGGTACCTCGCAGGTACGGCGCATCCTGATTCGCGGGCAGGATCAGAACCGCATCCCGTGGGAGCAGCGTCACCACGCGCTGTTCGTCGGCTACGCGCCGGTGGAAGCGCCGAAATATGCCTGTGCCGTCATCGTGGAGCATGGCGGCGGCGGGGCCTCGGCGGCCGCGCCCGTGGCGCGCGACCTGCTGGCGAAAACATTACAGCTTTATGAAAACGGCCCACCGCCTCCGGAAAAACTGACGCCCTACTCATGATCAGCACCTTGTTTGGACGTACCATCGGCCTGAAACTCTCCAGCATCCACTGGTGGGCGGTGGGGCTTGTGCTCGCCATCGGCCTCGCGGGACTCGCCATGCTGTACTCTGCGGCGGGCGGGCATATCCGCCCGTGGGCCTCGGCGCAGGGCATCCGCTTCGTCGCGGGGCTGGTGGCCATGTTCATCATCGCCGTCATCCCCATCCAGTTCTGGCTGAAATACGCGTATCTCTTTTACGGCGGCGCGGTGGCGATGCTCGTCATCGTGGAGGTGATGGGGCATATCGGCATGGGCGCGCAGCGCTGGGTGTCAGTGGGCGGCGTGATGCTGCAGCCTTCTGAACTCGGCAAGCTCGCCGTCATCCTCGCCCTCTCCCGCTATTTCCACCGCATGCCGCCGCTGAAGCATCCGGGGCTGCTGCATCTGATTCCGCCCATTCTCATGGTGGCGGTGCCCGCCGCGCTTATCCTGAAGCAGCCCAACCTCGGCACTACAACCATCGTGGTGGCGGTGAGCGGCTGGATTGCCTTCGCCGCCGGGGTGCGGATGCGCTACTTCATCACCGTGCTGGTCATCGTGCTGGCGGCCCTGCCGGTGGCGTGGGAGCTGATGCATGACTACCAGCGCCAGCGCGTGATGACCTTCCTCAATCCCGAAGCAGACCCGCTGGGGGCAGGCTACAATATTACCCAGTCCATGATCGCCATCGGCTCCGGCGGCGTGTTCGGCAAGGGCTTCATGGAAGGCTCGCAGGGGCAGCTGGACTTCCTGCCGGAAAAACAGACGGACTTCATCTTTACCATGACGGCGGAAGAATTCGGCTTCATGGGCGGCATGCTGGTGATCGCGTCCTACAGCGCGATGGTGATCTACGCCATCGCGGTCTCCACGCGCTGCCGCCATCTATTCGGCACGCTGGTGGCGCAGGGCGTGGCGGCGATGCTGTGTCTGCACATGACCATCAACATCGCTATGGTGATGGGCCTGATTCCCGTAGTGGGCATCCCCCTGCCGCTGATGTCCTACGGCGGCTCCGTGATGATTGCCGCCATGCTCGGCTTTGGCCTGCTCTTCAACGTGTGGGTCCACCGCGATGAGAAATTGCGCGGCGCGTGATGCGCTAGCGCTTCACCTGCCCCGTAGCCAGCGCGGCGAGGTATTTCCAGTTCACCTGCGAAAGCAGGCTGGCATGGATGAGGGAAATCCAGTCGAGCTTGCGCCAGTCGAGATAGATATCGTCGGGCAGTTTCTGGAACTTTTCCTCGTCGATCGTCATGAAGCCGCGCAGATTCACCTGGGCGCCATCGGGCAGCGTGAGGGTAGAGACGCGCTCAACCAGCAAATTCTGATCCATCAGGCCCTGCACGAAATCGCGCGTGAAGCGGTAATGCTGCTGGAAGGCGCTGCAGAAATCGAGCGCGCGCTGCGACACCTCGCCCGCCTTGCCTTCGACATAAAACGGCATCTTCGGCGCACTGGCCGCGTAATTCTGCGCGGCCTCATCCACGCAGAGAATCCATTGCTGGCGGTCGGGTGATTCCATCAGCGCGAACGGATATTTACGCACATATGCGGGGATGTAGCTGTCCTCGCGCCAGCGGCCGGCGGTATCGAGGAAGTAATTCTCGTTCTCCAGCCCAACCAGCGCCACCGGCATGGGCTCGGCGCCCGAGGTGAACACGATGGGGTAGCTGCGCGCCGCTTCGGAAAACTCGACAGCATTGAGCGGAATGGAGTTGGTGCCGCGGGCGAAGTTGAGATTGGGCAGGTCATTCAGCCCGGCGGCCGCATGGCGGTCCAACGTGATCGGCTGCGGCGAGACATAGAAGAGAGGATGGTGGGCCGCCGTCTGCCCGGTGGTTGTTCCGTTGTGACGTGCGGCCTCATTCATATCCTTATCCTTATGCTAACTAGAAGCGCTGCTCCTCGCGGCAGGTCGCTCCATCAAAGTCAGCGGCGTAGCCTGCGTCAAGGTAATTATTGGCGCAGCTACCCCCCTCGCCTCCGGAAGCCGGAGCAAGGTTATTCAGCCCCTCACCCGTGTTGCCACCCGCGGCCGGGCTCAGGTTGGCAAGCGTATCAGCCGAAGCCGTCTGCGGCAGCTGGCCAGCCGGGGCGACGGAACGACCCGCTTCTACCGGCGCAGTGCCGCCCGTGTTGACCCAGGCGTAGCGGGCGCGCTTGCTTTCGGAGCCACCGGTGAGGCGGGCACGGCGCTGCGTCTGGCCTTGGCCCCCACCCGATGCCGGGCTCAGGTTGGCGAGCGATGTGGCGTCGTTGCCGAAGCTGGCCAGACGGTTACCGCCGCCGAGCAGGGTAAGGTTCACATCGGTATTGCCGAAGTAATACTGATCACCCAGCGTTTCGCCGAAGTAAGAGTATAGGTTCTGCGCGAAGTCAGACTGGCGGTTCAGCTCGATTTCCTCCAGTGCCACCAGGTTAATGGCCGGGGTGATCGTCGGGGTCAACGTACCACCGGGGGTGATCGGCGTACCCGGATCAATAGGGCCATCCGGACCGGAAGATTGGGGGTTGATGATGATGAGCCGTCCCGTGTTGCTACCAACGGTTTGGAAGTCGCTGTAACGGCCTTGGCGTGATGCGGTGTTCGCCTCAGCAAAGGGATTTGCACCGTTATAGACAATGTTGGCATCGCTGTCCGCCGGGGTACCGAGCGCAACAATCTCCAGCGTGGCATTGGCCGTACCATTTACAGGGTCTCCGGCCTCGGAGATATCAGTGGTAATGGTGCGCGAGCGGGTGGTGCCCAGTGTTACCGTACCGTTGGGGGCGCCCATGAACAAATAGCTGAAAGCATTCGTGCCGCCCAGCGCCTGTACATCTACGTTGCCAAGCGTCAGATTTTCGCCCGCAATGAAGTAGGCGGTGGCGGAGCTGGTGCCGGTGTCGGTCGGACGGCGGCCGCGGAACCCACCTTGCGCAAGGACATTCACATCGCCAGTGACCTTGATGTCCTTACCGGCGGTCACATCCAACGCCACCACAGAGGAGCGCGTGGCCCCGTTATTGTCCTCGCCCGTAATGTTGATGGAACCACCGAGCAGGATGTTCTCCGCTGCCTTCAGCGAGGCGGCGATCAGATCGACCGAGCCGCGATTGACGTCATCGAAGGCAAACATCGAAATGGCATCAGTGGTCAGATCGCCTGCGGAATCCGCGTTGATCGTGGTGGTGCCAAACGTGCCCGCCGTAGACAGGTCACCCACCGTGATGTCACCGCCATTCGTGGTGGTGAGCGCAATACTGCCGGCCTGGAAAGGCGCAGTCGGCGTAGTAAGGAAGGTCAGGCTGCCCGTGCTGACATTATCGAGCTTGATGCCTCCTTGGCCGGCCAGAGCGATAACGCTGGCCGTGAAACTATCGATATCGCCACTTACGGTGACCGAGTTGCCGCCCTCGAGTTTCAGGAGGCGGTCCGAACGCATGGGCACGGTGGTGCCGCCAGCGATGATAGCGTCCTCCGGTGTGCGCACGACAATCGGGCTGTTAATGGTGACATTATTGGTTGCCTTGAAATGAGCGATAGTGTCGGTGATCGGCACCAGCATCTTATGGGCGTTGATGAAGATGTTACCAATGGCATTACCTGTGCCGATGACGGTCTTCTTTGCTAATGAGATAACGTCGAAGTGCGCGGTGTACTGGTTCTTCGCATCGATAGTCACGTCTGCGAAGGCATCATTTCCGCCATCTGCATCAGCATGGACGCGGTGCAATTCAACATTATTGCCGCTGATACGAATGCTCGCGCGGGATTCGCCCTCGTCACCGGCCTTGCGGACGCCGCCATCTGCATTGGCGTAGACTTGGCCTTTTACGAAGACGTCGTTCACAGCTTCCAGATTAATGAACGCACGGGCGTTGCGTGTAGCGCCCTGATCATCCCAAGCGCGGGCCAAGACATCCTGCTTCACAGTGATATCGCCGCCCGCTTTGACAGAGATACGTGCTGTATCCGCGGTCCCCGGGTCCGGCTGATCATCGACGCGCACGAGCAAGCTGCGCGCTGTGAAGTCCTTGCCGGCATCCACCAGAATGCTGGTGGTTTTGTCGGTGCCGCGTGCGACCAGGTCCTGCACGGTAATATCGCCGCCACTGCTGGTAAGGCGGATGTCGCCCGCTTGAATGTCACCCGTCGGGGCGTCAAGCGCTGGGTAGGCACCATTGATACCAGTCCGAATACTGCCAATATTGATGCCGCCGCTGCCGGTCAGCAGGGTGACGTCGCCGCTGGTCGTGCGAATCATGTCACCATTCGAATCAAAACGGATAGCGCTGTCGGCTGCAAGCGTACGAAGGGTGATATCACCCGCACCGCCTGTCAGTTCATTGTCTTTCAGGTTCTGCATGCGGATGAGATCGGTGGCCACGATGCTAACCGCCATGCCTGCTTGAGACTTGTTTTCGATCCATTGCTCAGAGATATTGTTCAGCAGGCCGTTATTCCCGCCGTTATTGATGATGATGGTAGCCGGATCGATGAGGATGCTACCGCCCTTGCCACCAAAGCCCATGGCTTGCATGCCACCCGCCAGCAGGATATCGGCGCCGCTAAGCTCGAGTTTGCCACCGTTATACCCAGAAGCGCTGATGTCCGCGTCATCGAGCAGCGCGGCCGTGCCTTTCTGTGCCAACACCTTGATGGTGCCAGCTTTTGTCTTGCCAACTTCGCTGTTAGCATCAGCAATCAGGTGCGCCCCGTGACCGCCGCCAGAGACCGGCTCATTGGAGAAACTTCCCTTCATCGTTGTCATCTTGTCGCTGCTGCCGCCGAGAATCGCATGGCGCTCGGCGTTGGCGAAAATGACGCCGCCTTGTTGGGTATCACTTACATCGACCGTAGCGCCGTTGCGCACGATAATGTCACGACCCTTCATCTCGACCGTACCGCCTTTAGTTACAGGGGTTGGGCCTTCGGTTACTCTCGCAGTCTTAAGCCCGGCATTGCCCGTCGCGTTGATATCGCCTTCAACCAGCACAAGGCCGTTGGCGGTGGCGATGAGTTGCTCGGCATCCGGCACGCCTTGGGTGTTTACAACGTTATTGACCACATTGCTCGCTGCCTTGGCAGTCAGCAGAACACGCCCGCCTTCTGCCTCAATGTAACCCGCGTGACGTACCAGCGTATCGCTGTTACGGTTGCTGACGGCGAAGCTCACCAGACCGTCGCCGTTCAGGTCAACGGTGGCAGTTTCCGCGCCAGCCAGCACAACCTGGCCACGATTGGCGACCAGTACGCCGTTATTGACCACCTGCGGCGCTACAACGGCAACCAGCCCATTTTGCTCTGCCGTACTGTTGATAATCGCTCCGTTCTGTATTTCAATCTTGGCGTTGCGCGCTCCAGCCTCATTGAATTTCAGCGCCTGATCGTTCAGGAAATTGTTGCTTTTGATGTTGGCCGTGGTGGCGATAATACCCGCAACATCCACGCGGCTTTCCGGACCGAAAACCATGCCATTCGGGTTGGCGATGATGACGCGTCCGTTTGCAGAGATGCTGCCGAGGATCTGCGAGGGATTGGCATCGGCCACGACGCGGTTGAGAGTCATCGAGGTGACACTGGGCTGATTGAAGCGGACCGCCTCGCTCGTACCAACATTGAACGTATTCCAGTTGATTACGCCGCGATCTGCCATCTGGTTAATGGTCGTGGTATTTGCGCCGCTAGAAATTGTGGCAATGGCGTTGCCGCCTTCGACAACACCGCCGGTTGGCAGCGCCAGCGCACCCGGTGGCAACATGATCAGCGCGGTCAGCGCAGTAGAGCAAGCCAAGTACTGACGGTCAGAAAAAAAAAGAAAAGCGGCCGAACGTTGCATGATAGAAGTCCCCTCTACTTAAAATCGTGCCGCGCCGATGCGGCCTGCTAGTGAAAGTAGAGGTTCTGATACTATGGATTTGTCACAAATCCAAGAGAAATTTACCGAATGTTAACCAGTTGCATGGTGCCTCGCATTTCACATTCTAGCAACGCGTGAAGAACCTAGAAAAGAAAAGTTCTAATAAATATAGGAGATGGAGAAGAAGCCGCGAACATCATTGCCGTCTGTGCCTTCGGCGGCGACGTCACGCGTGAGCGGTACCGCCACTTCGGCGCTGCCGGCGAGGTTGTCGGTCAGCGTGAAGCGAACACCTACACCGGTTGATGCCAGCGAAGCCCGGGCGTTTTCGCCCACGAGTGCGTCGCGGTTCCATACACGGCCGATATCATAGAAGCCGTAGAGCTGGTAGATGTCGAGGTACCACTCCGGCAGCGAATCGCTGTAGCGCATCTCCACACGCGTGGCGACCCCAGAATCTCCAGTCAGTTCGGCTGGATCATACGCACTGCCATAGGCTGGCCCGCCTAGCGCAAATTCCTCGGACGCAAAAAGCGGATCGAACGCATACTGTCCGCTTACACCCCAGAAGGCCGAGATGGCCTGCGAAAGCGGCTGCAGGCGAGTATATTGGCCGGTGACACGGGTGAAGGTCGAGTCCGCGTTGGAGCGCGAGAGAAGATCGCCTGAGTTATTTGAACCCAGAACGCTCAGACCTTGGACAGCTTCCAGATCCACGCGGTTAATACCCTGCAGCCCATCTAGCACGTCATAGGCCCCACCAATGTAAGCGCTGCGGATGTGGTCGTCATACAGCTCGGTGCTCAACACGTCGGTTTTCGAATCACGGTAGCGTAAGCCCGCCTCGCCAAACAGGTTTTCCTTGCGGGAGCGTAGGAAGGGATGGCGAGCCGCAACGGTGAAGAAGGCGCTTTCACCCTCGATGTCGAGCGGCTTTAGACCATTACCAGGACGCGTTTCTGCGTAGGAAGCCGTACCGCGCAGCGTGGTGCCCTCAGGCCCAACGGGCTGTTGATACGTGCCTTCCACAAAACCCAGTTCATCAAAGTTCGAAGCGGTGATGCCACGGATCTGAATACGCTCAGAGAGGCCAAGCGCGGAGTTGGTAGCCACCAGCGCGCTGGTCTGAATAGGTCCAAGGAAGCGGCTACCGCGATTATCAACGGTCAGGTTGGCATCCACCGGCTTGCGCTGGATGTTAACGGTCAGGCGGGAAGCGCCCTGCGTCGTCGGCGAAGGGCTAAGGACGCCGCGAGCCGTGGCGCCTGTAAGGTCGTCCATCAGCAACAGATAGCGCTCGAGAGCTGCGTTGCTGAGCGGCCGCTCTCGGGTGATGCGCTGACCGTAAGACTCTAGCAGCGCCATGTCCTGGCCTTCCGCGCCCTCGAAGACGACCTCATCCACGAAGCCTTCGACTATACGCAGCGTGACCACGCCGTTCTGGATTTGCTGACCCGCTGGCACGACAGCACGGGACAGAATATAACCTTTGTTACGGTAGTGTGCAGTAATCTCGTCGGCAATGGCGCGCAGCCCATTAAGCGTTACCGGCTGGCCAAGACGGCTGGCATAGATCGGCTTCAACTCCGCTGCGGGAATCGCTGTAGCATCCTGCACCACAATATCGTTCAGCACAAAGCTCACGCCATTGTCGGTCGCCGTGGAGCCGCTCTCCTGCGGGCGACCTGTTACTACGTCGCTCCCATCTAATTGCGGGCGAGCGAAGGGACTGCGCAGACGCTCTTGCAACAAGCCAGGCTCCACGGTTTGAGGGACCGTGGTGGGTGCCAGCGGTGCCGCCAGTGCACTGCCAGCAAGCGACGTAGCCAGAGCCAGAAAAAACATCTGTCCCGTTCTGTTTGAAAGCACCGCGAGCCCCATTTATAAATAATTTATTATACGGCTCTAATCGGGAGTTTATGGGTTGTAAAGATTTTTTGATACCTTCGGCAAACCATGGCCTATGAATTCAAATGCATGCGCCTTATTGCCAACAAGCGCTCAATTCGGCGTGTGCCGCCACCAGTGATGCTCGTTGATGGAATAGATAGGCTGGTAATGGTGAATAGCGCGATCTGTCATCACCTGCGGAAATTGGTTGTCCAGAATGTAATTCTCCCCGTCGAGTGATACAGCCAGCACAGAATGCACTTCATTCAGGTTAAGATCCTGCAGAATAACGATGCGCATCGCCTCTTCTGGCACGCCCGCTGCCTTCAGCGTCAGGTATTTTGTAATCGCAAAATCTTCGCAGTCACCACTATAAACAAAGAATTCGTAGGGTGTTTCCCAGTAATCATCCTTGTTCCAGTTCTGTGGATCAATAATATAGGAAGTACGGTTGATCTCACGGTTGACGAAGCTCAACCGCTGAAAACCGGTAAGACTCTTTGCCTGCATGATAATGCGCTGCCATTGCAAATAAAGACAGTCCTCGCCAGTGCATTTGGCCTGCATCTGGCGACGCTGACCCGCCTCGCGCACGAGCATGGCAGTCCATTTAGTGAAAGGCTGCAGGTTTTCTGACGCGGTTTCCGCTGACCCGAACAGCCTTAGGGTAGCCTCTGCGCGCGCCGGAAAAGCACACAGAAACAGCAGTACGAGCAAAAAATGCCCTCCCCATCGGCATCCCGGGCGCTTCTGACTCGACAGCGGAACCATTGTTTGTATGCTGAGTTTCCAAGTTTTTTAACCCTTACAGCGTGCCTGACTTAAGTTAAAAACGGGTAAACTTTGCCATGGATACACGCCTGCTCACCCCTCCCATGTCCCGCACCTCCCGGCTGATGCTGCTCGGCGCGTGGCTTGCCCTCGTACTGGTAGGATTCCTTGCCATTTCCTGGATGGCCCGCGAGGAAATCCGCCGTCAGGAGGCCCAGTGGGAGTCCAAGCTGGAGCTTCTGGCGTCCTCGCAAGGGCGCAGCATCGGCGCGTGGGTGGCCCAGCGGCGCGAGGCGCTGGCCAACCTCTCCGGCAACCTTTCGCTCAAGCTTTACATGACCGAACTCTCCGCTACCCGGCGCGAGGACATGGCGCTGGAGGAGCCCGCGCAGGTCATCTTCCTGCGCAACCTGATCTTCAGCACGGCCGCCAATAATGGCTTTGGGGGCACGGAAACGCCTCATGTAAAAGCCAATATTCCCGTCACCCCCTCCGGCGGACTGATGCTGCAGGCGGCCGACGGCACGCCTATCGTCACTTCGCGCACCATGCCGCCTCTCGCCCAGTTACCAGCCACGCTGCAGAACATGGAAAGGCTGCGCGAGCCGGACTTCCAGGGCCCTTTCACCCTGCCAGATAACCGCCCCGCCGTCGCTTTCCGCCAGCCGGTGCTGCCCGTGCAGGGGAACGAGGATGCCAAGCCCATTGGCCAGCTGCTCGCCGTCGCCCTGCTGGATGAGCGCTTCTACCGCCAGCTGGATTCCACGGTGCCTGCCGGGCTGACCGCCGAGGGCCTGCTGGTGGCGTGGGACGATAGTCACCTCACCTATTTCTCCCCGCGCCGCGAGGCAGAGCCAACGGAGCCGCTGACCGTCAAACCCGGCGAATCCGACCCGGCCACCGTCGCCGCCATCCAGCAGAGCGGGCACATGGTCTCGGCGCGTGATTACCGCGAGAAGCCGGTGTTCGCCTTCGCCTTGCCCGTGGAAAACGCGCAAGGCTGGTGGCTGGTGCGCAAGATCGACCGCGCCGCCGCGCTGGGCGAGGCCATACAGCGCGCCCGCCTGTGGCAGCTCAGCTACCTGCTGGGCGCCGCGCTGGTGACGGCGGCCGCGCTGGCGATGTTCCGCCACCAGTCAGCGCTGCGCGCCAAGGAGTCGGCGCGTCATTACCGCCAGCTCGCCACCCGCATCGAGCGGCAGGAGCAATTGCTGACGCTGATTGCCGAGACCTCCCCCGTGGCCACCTACATCCTCGATGCCGAGGAACGTTTCCGCTACGCCAACCGCCGCGCCGCCAAGGAATGCGGCATGGAGCGCGAGGCACTGGTGGGCAAGGCCTTTGGGGACGTGGTGGGCGCCGCGCGTGCCGAGCCGATCCTGCGCGAGAACCGCGAAGCATTGGTGGGCCACGCCTCCCGCTCCTCGTTTGAACAGGAAGTAGTAGACGGCATGCCGATCCGCGCCGTCGCCCGCGAGCATATCCCGCTCTACGCCATTCCCTTCGGGCAGGACGACCAGACCCAGCCGGGCGTGCTGGTGCTGGAGAATGACGTCACCTCCCTCGTACAGAGCCAGGAGAAGCAGCAGCGCACCCTGAGTCATCTGGTGCGCACCGTGGTAGCCATCGTCGACAAGCGCGATCCCCACGCGGCGCACCACTCCGCCTGCGTGTCGATGATTGCGCAGTCGGTGGCGCAGATCATGCAGCTGGCCGCGCCCTTACCAGAGACGGCCTCTATCGCGGGGCAGCTGCTCAACCTCGGCAAAATCCTCGTGCCGGAGGAGCTGCTCACCGCCAAGACCATCCGCGACGATGACCGTGAGAAAATCCGCGCCTCACTGCAGGCCACGGCCGATCTGCTGCAGGGCATTGACTTCGCCGGCCCGGTAGTGGAGACCATCCGCCAGTCGCAGGAATGCGTCGATGGCAGCGGGCCGCTGGGTCTAAAGGGCGATGACATCCTGGTGACGGCCCGCATCGTGCATGTGGCGAACAGCTTCACCGCCCTGATCAGCCCGCGCGCCTACCGCGCCGGCAAGAGCGTCGATGAAGCACTGCGCATCATGCTGGAAGGCATCGACACGCAGTTCGACCGCGCGGCGGTGGCCGCGCTGGTGACCTATGTGGAATCCGGCGGGGGCCGTACGGCATTGCAGGCGCATCTGCCACAGGCAGCGTGATCCCGAAGCTTATTCATACTTTTTTAAGCGGCGCACCATATTGATTATGGCATTCGCGTTTTTCCTGACTGTACTGCCCCCATGCCCACCCGATGCCAGTTGCTGGCCTTTTGATCCTTGCGCCTGCCTATGCGCTGGCCACCGAAATACCGAACAAGTCGCAATACCACTTGTTCAATCCCGTTCCGCGCGAGCAGATGCGCGCCCTTGTCACCGACCGCCCTGACAAGCGGCGAGACCGCACTGGCCGTGATGCCTTTCGTGAAGCTGCCGACCAACCAGAATAATCTTGGGAGTAGTGACGTAGAAGGCGGCATCCTTGTTCCCTACGCCATTGACCTTGACCATGGTTACGGGCTGGGCCTCATGACGCAACTGAATGTCAATAAGGAGGACGGCGGAGTCGGAAGCGGTTATTCACCATCGTTTATAAACACCGCCACTCTCAGCGCGCCGCTGACCGAACAGGCAGGCGCCTATTTTGAGCTGGCGACCGAGCGTGATACCGACGCCCGCGAGTGGATCGTCACCTTCGATACCGGCCTCACCTACCTGCTCACGGACAACCTGCAACTCGACGCCGGCATCAATCTCGGCCTCACCGAAGCGGCGGATGATTACAACCCGTTCCTCGGCTTCTCCTACCGTTACTGAGCCGCCCGCGCGCAGTACTTGCTTTTATCACTGAATCAAAGAAAAATGGTGCCGCTAGGGTGAATCGAACACCCGACCCCGTCATTACCAATGACGTGCTCTACCTCTGAGCTATAGCGGCCCGAAGGTGGCGCAATCTGCCACATCGACCAAAGCTTGGCAAGTATGGATTTGGAGAGGCTCATGGCCGAGAATACACCAGTACCACCTGCCCGCCCAGCGGGACGCAGCATCAATGAAAAGCGGCAGGAGGAGCTGCAAAAGCGCCTGCGTGAAAATCTTCGCCGACGCAAAAAACCGTCGCCGCCGGCGAAAACGTCATCGTAATGACACGCTTTACGGTTATAATCAGCGTCTAATCACAGGGCTGTCGCTTGGACCGCAAGCAGAAACTACGTCTGATCTATGAGCGCAATAAGCGCCACCAGCTGATCTTTCAGCATGCTGACCAGCATCAGCAGGCCCGCGATGCTGCCCGCGCAGCCGAGGAGGCCCGCCTTGCCCAGCCTACCACCGAAGGGGAAGCCGCCGAAGTGTGGAGCGCACGCACACAGGAAATCCGCAACAAGCTCACCGGCCGCAAACGTATGGCGCGCGAGCGCTGGAACCGCTTTGCCGGCACGGCAGGCGGCGGTGGCCGGGGGCTTTAGGCCTTCATCTTCGGCATCACGCGGCTAAGGCCACCATCCACCGCGATCACCTGCCCGGTGATCCAATCATTGGCCGGATCCAGCAGCCAGCAGACCGCCGAGGCGATATGCTCAGGCTGACCAAGCCGCCCCAGCGGATGCATGGCCTGCGACACTTTGCGCGAGGCCTCGTTGGCGGTGAGTGTAGCGGTGAGCGGCGTCTCGGTGAGGCCCGGTGCCACCACGTTGAAGCGCAGATTGGCCCCGGCATAGGTCGCCGCCGCCGATTGCGCCAAGCCGATGATGCCCGCCTTGACGGCGGCAATAGCCTCGTGGCTCGCCAGCCCGTGCAAGGCGGCGGTAGAAGAGATCAGCACCACCGAGCCGCCCGTGCGGCCCATATATTTGCCCGCCGCGCGCACCGTGGCAAAGGCCGGGCCAAGATTGGCGCGCACCGTGGCGTGAAACTCTTCTTCCGTAGTCAAATGCGCCGGTTTGAGCAGAAGCGATCCCGCATAGCACACCACCCCGTCCACCCCGCCCATGGCTTGCGATGCAGTCTCGAAAGCTGCGTCTACATCCGAGAATGAGGAAAGGTCCGCGCAGACCGAACCGGACACCCCATGCGCTGACAGTATGGCCAGCTTTTCCTGCGAGCGCGCCGTGACATGAATTTTTGCTTCCATCGTCTGCAGGCGATGAAGCGTGGATTGCGCAATGCCGCTTCCCCCCGCCAGCAGCAAGTAACGTTGCGGATGATGCATTTATTCCTCACTCATTAGAACATACTTATATGATTGCACAGGCACTTCTGGCAAGCATATCAATCATTCGTCCGGCTTTACCCACGTCAGTTTTGTTGCTTGGAAAGGATAAAAAATCTTTTTGAGAAGATCTCTCTCAAGCACTTTAAGGCTTTGTTAAGGTGTAACGTCCATAAGTGATTGTGTGCGCGCACACAGCGCATGCTAACGAGAGTGCATAATAAAGGAGAGTTTATGAACCCTACGTCTCAACCCACTAGCCGATCAGGTTTTACCCTGATCGAATTGTCCATCGTACTCGTCATTATCGGTCTTATCGCCGGGGGCGTACTGGTGGGTCAGGATATGATCAAGGCCGCGCAAGTACGCAATACCACAAGCCAACTCGCAAGCTACAACACTGCTGCCAACACGTTCCGTGATAAATACGGGGCCCTGCCGGGCGATTTGACTCCAGCCCGCGCCACACAGTATAACTTGCAAACGCGCGCCGGCACAGCCGGTCGGGGCGATGGCAATGGTGTTCTGGAAGGTGGTGCAGCCGGATTAAACAGTGCCAGTGGTGAAACCATCTTGTTCTGGCGAGATCTTTCAGACGTATCCTTGCTGCCGCAAAGCTTCAGCACCGCTATTGATGGAGCCATCACATCACCCACCGCTGCATCCTTACTTCCTGCCACTAAAATGCGTGAATCTACTTACGTTCATATTTTCCCTTGGAATGGACGTAACTGGTTTTACGTAGGATCGGCCGAGAGTATCTCTAACATCACTGCAGGCGGTGGTGGCGTTATCACCGTGGGTAATGGCTTGTCTGTTAACGAAGCCAACCAAGTGGACGTCAAGACAGATGACGGGGTGCCTTCCACAGGTGGTACAGTTGCTATTTCTGCCTTAGGCACAATAGACCCCGGGGTAGCACCTGCGTCTGTCACAGCAGCAACTTGCCGTGTCACGCCGACACCACCACCACCCGCTGCTTCTTATTACAATGCTGATGATCGGTACCTGCAGAACGTTAATTGTATGCTTGGTATCCGCGCCAACTTCTAATCCTGTTTTATCTCTCTGTAAACCTCCCCCGTTCGCGGGGGAGGTTTTTTCTGCTTCTAGTTTGGGAATCCGCCCTATGAATAACCCTGATGCTTGCCTTGGCGTCTACATTACAATTCCCACGCCCGAAGAGGCTGAATTACTTGCCAAAGCCATCATCGAGGCGCGGGTAGCGGCTTGTGTAAATATCCATGGCGGGGTGAAGTCCTATTTTCATTGGAACGGACATTCACAAGAAACCCTAGAAACGGCTATGTGGGTCAAAACCACGCGCCAGCGTTTGCCCGAACTATTTTCACTCATCCGTCATCATCATCCTTATGAATGCCCCAGCATCGTCGCCCTGCCGCTGGTGGATGGCCATGCACCGTTTCTGGACTGGATCCGTCAGGCAACGGGCACATCTCCCTCTCCTTAGCCTATTGCAACGCCAGAGCGTCTGTTGTATGACACTCCCCTCATTGCCGTGTTGGGGCGTAGCCAAGCGGTAAGGCAGCGGTTTTTGGTACCGCCATTCCCAGGTTCGAATCCTGGCGCCCCAGCCAACCTATCCATGCTTATGTGCAGTCTTCCTTCGCAATGGCATGGCGTGAAAATGCCAATAGATGCTCACTGGGGTGGCTTCGCCTTGACACCACCCCGGCTTGAAGCACGGATAGAACAGTAAAACCCGCTCAGGCCGCCATGCGCTTGCCACTCGGGCCACCGCGACGGCGGCGGCGGTTGCGGGCAGGATGCGGCTTGCCTTTGCCGGCCGGGCGGGGCATGCCTTCCAGCTTCTCGCCCGGATGCATCAGGCGGTGAATGGCGCGCCATTTCATGCCGTCTTCCGGGGTAAGGAAGGAAACCGCAGCGCCTTCCGCACCCGCGCGCGCCGTGCGGCCGAGACGGTGGATGAAATCCTCTGGGCTTTGCGGCAGGTCATAGTTAATGACATGCTCGATGTGCGGAATGTCGAGGCCACGTGCCGCGATGTCGGTCGCCACCATGATGCGGTGACGCTTGTCGCGGAAGGCCTTAATCACGCGCTCACGGCGGCGCTGTTGCAGATCGCCGTGGATGGCCTCGGCACTGAAGCGCTCCCTGCGCAGCTTGTCGGCGAGGCGGTCGGCGAGGTGCTTCGTCTTCACGAACACGATGATCGAACCGGCCCGCTGGTCGAGCTGTTGCAGCAGCGCGTCATATTTCTCCGCCTGCGGCAGGCGGATGAGTTCCTGACTGATATTGGCCACCGGCGCCGTGGTCGAGCCCACGGAGACGCGCTCCGGGTTGGTGAGGTACTTGGCCGACACTTTCAGGATGTTGTCCGGCAGGGTGGCTGAGAACATCAGCGTCTGGCGCTGCTTGGGCAGGAACTTGAAGATGCGCTCAAGCTGCACGGCGAAGCCCATGTCGAGCATGCGGTCCATCTCGTCGAGCACGAGGAAGCTGGCTTCGTGCAGATGCAGGCTGCCACGCTCCAGATGGTCGTTGATGCGGCCCGGCGTGCCGACCAGCACTCGCGGGCGCTGTTTCAGCTGACGCAGTTGCCCATGCATCGAATCGCCACCAATGAGCAGTGCGGTCTTGATGGGCGAGTTCCTGCCCAGCATCTGCGTGATGGCGGCGAGTACCTGCACTGCGAGTTCGCGGGTAGGGGTGAGCACCAGCGCGGTGCTGCGCGAATCGCTGAGCAGGCGGGCGACCAGCGGAATGCCGAATGCGCCGGTCTTGCCGGTGCCGGTCTGGGCCGAGCCCAGGATGTCGCGGCCTTCCAGCGCCATCGGGATGGCTTGCATCTGGATGGGCGTGGGGGTGGTGAAGTTCATGGCTTTCAGCGACGCTGTCAGCGCCGGGGGTAAGCCGAATTGGGAAAAATCGGTCATGAATGATCCTTGAATGCAGCGCACGGACGCCCCGGCGGCAAAAGCCGCGTGGGGCGTCCGGCGTGGATGGAAATGAGGCTGGGCTGAGCTTAGGCAGCGATCAGCTTGAGATTCTCAGCCGAGGTTTTGCCTTTGTTGGTGGCCAGCTCGTAGCTGACTTTCTGGCCTTCATTGAGGCTGCCCACACCGGCACGCTCCAGCGCGCTGATATGCACGAACACGTCGCCGCCTTGCTCGGGTGCAATGAAACCATAACCCT
>DBAY01000049.1:0-3025 GCA_002291925.1 Alphaproteobacteria bacterium UBA998
TCTTAATGGAACAATGCCGAAACTTATACGATATTAACAATATAACTCTAAAGCCAAAATATTAACAAAAAGTTAGCCCACAGAAATATCTGTGGGCTAATGAACTGGTGAATCCTCTTCTTCTACTGCTTCACGTAAGGCAGCAACGCGAGGTTGCGGGCGCGCTTGATGGCCACGGCTAGGGCGCGCTGTTTCTTGTGGCAGACCGCTGTGATACGGCTCGGCAGGATCTTGCCGCGCTCGGAAACGAAACGGCCAAGCAGGCGCGTGTCCTTGTAATCGATCTTCGGGGCGTTCGCGCCGGTCAGTGGGCAGGTCTTGCGGCGGCGGAAAAAGACTTTCTTGCCCATGCCGCCTGCACCACCACCGGGGCCGCTGCGTTCACCGCCACCGCCGGAAGAACGGGGGCTGGAGGAATTGCGTTCATATGCCATGATTGTGACTCCTTGCGTTCGGTTAGGCCGCGTCGCGCGCGTCATTGCGCAGCGGGGCGGAGGGTTCGTCTTCCAGCGCATCGACGCGGATGACCAGGTGGCGCACCACGTTCTCGTTGATGCGCAGCAGGCGGTCCAGCTCGTGCACGGCATCGGCCGGGCCTTCGACGCCCATGAAGCCGTAATGGCCCTTGGTGTTCTTGTTGATGCGGTAGGCGAGCGAGCGCAGGCCCCAGTATTCGCTCTTCTTCACTTTGCCTTTCAGCTCGGTGAGGGCAGCGGTCAGCTCTTCTTCCATTTTGGTGATGTCAGCGCGGGACACATCCGGGCGCACGACGTACGTCACTTCGTAAAACATGAAAACTCCCTATTCCATGCAATGTCCTGCCTTGCCAGCGCACGCGACCACCGCGCCGCCGGGGCAGGGAGGCGAAACATAGCGACTCCGCCTTGGTTTGCAAGCAAAAAGAGGCGCTAGCGCGAGGGCTTGTGGGGCTGATGGGCCTGTACATAGGCGCGCAGGACGGCATTCATGCGGGACTGATAGCCCTTGCCCTGCTGACGGAACCATTGCAGCACGTCTTCATCTACGCGGATGGAAATGGGTTTCTTCTCAGGCACCACCACTTTGGCCTGCGCCCAGAATTCCGCTGGGATGGGGGAGATGTCGGACTTGTCGATATCCTCATCTTTCTGGGCGGCAAAGGCCTGCCATTCCTCATCCGTCATCGAGGGATTGTAAGAATTGCTGGTAGGCTTCTTTTTCATTCTCTCTCGCCTTTCGGGCTGAAATCAGGCGACGGCGTTCGCCGCGCCATGTGTAGATAACCACCACATGCTGGCCCCTGACGACTCCCACCGCCAGCCAGCGCCGCTCCCCCGCTTCCATGCGGGCTTCCGACTCGACATGTTCCTGATCGAATAATTCGCAGGCCGCCAGAAACCCGATCTTATGCTTTTCCCGGTTAGCTGCATCTTTTTTAAAGTCCCATTCAAACGGGCCATGCACGTAAGTTGCCATTCTGCTTCCTTCCCGAACGCATCCAAGGCTACGTTCTGGAGGTGACAGAACGCCTAATCATATAAAGTTCACCTTTCTCCTTGGCGAAAGGCGGCCCGAAGATCTGTCGGCGACTGGAGAATCTTTAGGATTCTTGAAGCAGACACCATAAATGTACATACAAACGCACATACAGTCAAGCCCCATTGCGCAGGGAAGCTGAAACCACTAGATGACAGGGATAAAACAAAAACGAGAAGTGAGGTGTCATGGGTATCGCGTTCGTCTTTCCGGGTCAGGGCTCGCAGATGGTGGGCATGGGCAAGGCGTTTCATGATGCGTTCCCTGTCTCCCGCGAAGTGTTTCAGGAAGTCGACGAGGCGCTGGGCCAGCATCTGAGCAAGCTTATTTTTGAAGGGCCGGAAGGTGACCTCACCGCCACCGAGAACGCCCAGCCCGCCATCATGGCGACCTCCATTGCCATCCTGCGCGCCATGGAGAAGGAAGCGGGCATCACGGTGAAGGGCAAGGCTCGCGTGGTGGCCGGGCATTCACTGGGTGAGTATTCCGCCCTCTGCGCCGCCGGGGCGCTCAGCCTCGCCGACACGACCCGCCTGTTGAAGAAGCGCGGACTGGCGATGCAGGAAGCCGTGCCGATGGGCGTGGGCACCATGGCCGCCATCATCGGGCCGGAACTGCCGGTCGTCGAGCAGATCGTCCGCGAAGCATCTACCCCGGACGAAGTCTGTGAGATTGCCAATGACAACGCGCCAGGACAGGTCGTCATCAGCGGCAGCCGCGCCGCCATCGAGCGCGCCATGGTGCTGGCCAAGGAAAAACGCGCTAAGCGCGCCATCGAGCTGAATGTCAGCGCGCCCTTCCACTCCTCTCTGGTTGCCCCGGCCGCCGAGGTGATGCGCGAGGCGCTGGCCACCGTGGAGGTGAAGCGCCCCGTGGTGCCGCTCATTGCCAACGTGACGGCCGCCTCCGTGATGGAGCCCGACCAGATCCGCGACCTGCTGGTGCAGCAGGTCACCGGCCGCGTGCGCTGGCGCGAGAGCATCATGAAAATGCACATCCTCGCCATCGATGAGACGTGGGAAATTGGCCCCGGCCGCGTCCTGTGCGGCCTCAACAAGCGCATCACGCCGGACCTTACCTGCCACGCCGTCAACGATCCCGTGGACCTCGACACCATGGTGAAGGCGGCGTAAAGGCGGCTATTGCCGTAAGCCTCCGCAGCGGCTACACCTTCCGCAAAATTCTCGGAAGGAGCATCCATGTTTTCACTGCAGGGCAAGAAGGCGCTCATCACCGGCGCGACGGGCGGCATTGGCGAAGCCATCGCCAAGGCGCTGAAAGGCGCGGGAGCAGAGGTGGCCATCTCCGGCACGCGCGAGGAGAAGTTGAAGGAGGTCGCCGCCGGTCTTGGCGGAGCCGCCATCCTGCCGTGCAACCTCACCGACGCCGCCGCCGTGGAAGCCCTGTTCGGGCGCGCCGAGGAAGCGCTGGGGCAGATCGACATTCTCGTCAATAACGCCGGCATCACCAAGGACGGGCTGGCCATGCGCATGAAGGACGAGGACTGGCA
>DBAY01000049.1:3347-4091 GCA_002291925.1 Alphaproteobacteria bacterium UBA998
GCATGAAGGACGAGGACTGGCAATCGGTCATCGACATCAACCTCACCGCCACTTTCCGCCTGTGCCGCAGCGCCATCAAATCCATGATGAAGCGCCGCGCCGGTCGCATCGTCAACATCTCCTCCGTGGTGGGCGTAATGGGCAATCCCGGGCAGGCCAATTACTGCGCCTCCAAGGCGGGCATGATCGGCATGACCAAGTCGCTCGCCGCCGAGGTCGCCAGCCGCGGCGTGACGCTCAACTGCATCGCGCCGGGCTTCATCAAGACCCCGATGACCGACGCGCTGAACGAGGCGCAAGCCGAGCGCATCACCGCCAACATCCCCGCCGCCCGCTTCGGCCTGCCCGAAGATGTCGCCGCCGGGGTGGTGTACCTCTCCAGCGATGGCGCCGCCTACGTCACCGGCCAGACGCTGCATATCAATGGTGGATTGCTGATGGTGTAGTGGTTTTTGGTTTGCCCCTGCTACGCGCTGCTGCGCTACGCAATAGGCGACGCTTCGCTGGCTCATGGCTGACTCGGACATCCTGTCCTCGACTAACACAGTAGTGTATTCGTCATCCTCGGGCCTGACCCGAGGATCTTGTGCCACTTGCTGAGAGCGATCCTCGGGTCAGGCCCGAGGATGACGCATACCGAGAGAATGTGACCTCGCCCTCCCTCCGCCCTCATGGTGAGCTTGTCGAACCATGACGTGTGGCGCGGGTACGGGCCTCTTATCCTTCGACAAGCTCAGGATGAGG
>DBAY01000055.1 GCA_002291925.1 Alphaproteobacteria bacterium UBA998
TATCTAGGACAGCCCCAAAAAATATTTAGGTAAGCTATTGAATGTAATGGCGGACCCGGAGCGATTCGAACGCCCGACCTCCAGATTCGTAGTCTGATGCTCTATCCAGCTGAGCTACGGGTCCGCGTGCCTTGTGGGCAGGGCGGTATGTCTAGCGAAAAGCGGGGGCTTGGGCAAGCCTTTTGTGCCTTAAGGATTGGGCGCGTCCGGAACAGCGGCAGGCGGCTCAGACGGCTGATTTTCCGGCAGGATATGCGGCTGGCTGCCGTCATCGCGGATGCGCCAGTGCTTCACGCGCACCACCGCCGTGCCCGCGAAATAGTCGTGCCAGCCGCGCTTGCGGCGATCCACGCCCATCCACAGGATACCCAGCCCCAGCGGCAGGATGGCGACAACGTAGCCCGCCAGCCGCCACACCACCTGTCGCCAGCTCACTCTGCCAAGCGTTGCCGCATCCACGATGCGCAGGCGCAGCAGCCATTTGCCGGGGGTGGTGGAAGTATAGCTCCACATCAGCGCCAGTATGGGGCAGAGCAGCAAATAACTCAGCATATACTCGGCGGCCAGCTTTTCGGTATAGCCGTGCGTCAGCAGGGCCTGCCACAGATCCTGCATGCCGTCTGCATGGGAGAGCAGGGCCTGCGGGTCATCCGCACCGTAAATATAGGGTCGCAGCTTCAACAGCACCGGCCCAAGCAGGAACATCATCCAGGTGAGGTCGATGAGCGCGGCGAGCATGCGGTCATTGAACGTACCGTAAATGCCTGTGTAACGGGCGGGGCGGAAAATCATCGTGCGCCGCGGATCGAGCAGGCGGTTCAGCGTCTGTTCCATGCGGGCAAGTAAGGGCGGCGTGCCGGGGTCGGTCATGCGGGGCTTTCGAAAAAGTGGCGCGACAAATCCTCCGCGTTTTTCATTGCCCGGTCAAGCGGTTGGCGCGCCAGCGTGACGAGGGGGGCTTGCACCGGGGTGTGGCGTTGCATATTTTCCGCCGTTTCCTGCAAATCCACGTGCGAGCCTTCCGATTCGCTGACCACGATGAGGGCCACGCGCAAGCCCGTCTGCGCCAGCACGCTCAGCGTGGCGAGGCCGTGGTGGATGGCGCCGAGATAGCTGCCCATCACCATCATGACCGGCAGGCTTAGGTGACGGGCAAGGTCGAGGTTCAGCGTCTCGTCCGTGAGCGGGCTCATCAGTCCGCCGGCACCCTCGATCAGCAGCGGCTCTGAGTAGCGCTGGCGGGCGGTGTCGCACCAGGCAGCGATGTCGGCGAAATGCAGGAGGCGGCCCTCGCGCGCGGCGGCCATGTTGGGGGCGAGCGGCGCGGCGAAGCGCCACGGGCAATGCGCGTCCAGCGTGGCGTCATCCGTGGGAAGCCCGGCGGCGGCGAGCAGGCGGCCGATGTCAGAATCCGCTGCCTGCGCGGGGTTGAAGCCGCTGAGGGCGGGCTTCAGCGGGCGCAGCAAGGTGCCCCGCGCGCGCATCTGCGCGAGCAGGAGGCAACTGGCGTAGGTCTTGCCGACATCGGTTCCGGCACCGGTGACAAAAAGCCCAGACATGACAGGCGGCTGCATGGCTGGTAGGATAGGGCTCCGCATGCCGCCCCGCAAGTGATGGAGTTTTCATGGTGCTGTCGTCGTTCGTTCTGCTGTTCGCGGTGACGCAGATGGCCAGCTCGCCGCCCAGCCGGACGCTGGCCGAGCCGTTCCGCCACTCCGCCGCCGAGGCCTGTGCGCTGGTAGGGCAGGCGGAGGGCGTGACGGATGCAGCGTTGCAGGAGCGTATCTACCGCCCGCTGGCGGCGCAGGTGGTGGCGCAGCTGAAGCAGTTGCCGCCCAGTACCACAGCCGCGTCGCGGACGTTCGAAGCCTCGTCCTACACGGCCCGCGCGAAACCGGATGCATCGGTAAACTGGCAGCCCTCCGAGGAGGACCTGCAGCTGCTGGCCAATGTGGCGGGCGGGGTGGCGGATACCATCATCGAGCGTTACCGCGAGAGCTTCCGCCAGTCCGGCGAGGCGGTGCCGACGCTGGTGACCTTTCGCAGCCCCGGCGAGGAACAGGGCGATCGGCTCAGTCGCATCACGCAGGATGTCCGCCTCTATTGCGGCAAGTTACAGGCGCGGGACGTGGGGCAGCTTTTCCCCGGCCTAGACGGCGCGCGCCAGCCCCAGCCATAAATGATAGGTAGCGGTGACGCCGCCCTCAGCAGTGCGGGGATAGGCACGCAGGGCCCCGGTCAGCTGGCCGGGTGTGAGCGGCTGCGTATCGCGCTTGCGTGTGGCGCCCAAACCTTTCAGATGCGCCAGCACAGCGCGCGGGGTGGCAAAAGGGAGCGGCACGGCGTGCGTCTGGCGTGTCTCCAGCCGGAACCCGTGGGTGAGCAGGGCGGCTTCCCAGATATGCGCTGGATAGAAGAGGTGCAGCGGCGAGGGGAGTCCTGCATGCGTGAAGGCTTCCTCCAGTTCGGCCAGCGTGCCCGGCAGCAGGGTGGAGAAAGCCAGCACACTGCCGGGACGCAGCACGCGGCGCAACTCGCCCAAGGCCGCTTCGATGGGCGTGGCCCATTGCAGGGTGAGCGAGGAGAAGGCCCCGTCAAACGTGGCGGGCGCGAAGGGCAGGTGCAGCGCATCGGCGCATAGGGTCGGGGCGAACGGCGCGGCGAGGCGGCACATGCCCTCGGCGAGGTCGAGTTGCACAAGGGTGGGCACGCTGCGTGCCTGTGCGGAAAGCCAGTGCGTCAAGGCTCCGGTGCCGCAGCCGACATCCAGCCAGTGTGTGCCGGGCGACATGAAGGGCTGGGCGATCTGGGCCAGATCACCGGTCACCTGCCGTTGCAGGCTGGCGTGCACGTCATAGGTGGCGGCGGCGTGGCTGAAGTCCTGACGGACGCGCAAGGGGTAGGAAATCATGCGATGCCATGCTCCCGGGCATGGGCCTCGATGGCCGCCTGTACACCATCTGGATCATGCAGATGCGGCGCGTGGCCGCTTTCCTCCCAGAGCTTCAGAGTGACATGGGATGCGCGCTTTGCCAGCAGGCGGGATTGCAAGGGAGAAACGATGTTATCATTCTCTCCATGCAGGACAAGCGTCGGAGGGAAATCATAAAATGATACACCCATAAACGAACGTTCAGCCAATTTGTCAAGCCAGGGCAGCCATGTCAGGGCGTCGGTGCTGCCCTCCCAATGGCTCAGCGTCTGCATGATGCGGCGGGCGGCGCGGGCGCGCCCGCGCCCTCCAGCAGCGCCGCGAGGTCGGGCGGCAGGGCGATCATGAGTCTCCCCCGAGGCCTTCGAGACTAGCAGGCTGCTGAAAAGCT
>DBAY01000021.1 GCA_002291925.1 Alphaproteobacteria bacterium UBA998
GCTTACGCTCCTCGCAATGACGGTTCCTCATGCGTCATGCTGAACTCGTTTCAGCATCTATTTCTGAAAGGCCCTGAAACATGTTCAGGGCGACGAAGAATCGAGAATATCACTCCGCTAGCATAATGAAACTGCCCTCAGGCATCCGCCTCGTGGCGTAGCAGCTCTGCCGTTTCCGCTTCGGCCAGCTCCCACACTTCCCACGCCGCCTTGCCGTTGAGGAAGGCGATGCCGACGCCGATCACCACGTCTGGCCAGATGGAGGGGTGCCATGCGGTCAGTAGCCCTGCGCCGATGATGGCGATGTTGGCCAGCGCGTCGTTGCGGGCGCAGAGGAAAGCGGCGCGCGTCAGGCTGCTTTTTTCGTGCCGGTAGGTCGCCAGCCGCCACGCGCAATAGACATTCACCACCAGCGCGCCAAGGCCGGTAATGGAAAGTTCGAAGGCTTCCGGCGGCACGGGATGGGAGAATTTCTGCCACACCGCCCAGATGGTCGCCAGCGTCGGAATCAGCAGGAAGCCCGCCAGCACCTTGCCTACCCGGGCGCGCTGCAGGGCGCTCCATGCCAGCGAGACGAGGATGAGCGCGTTGGTGGAAGTGTCCTCTAGGAAATCGATGCTGTCCGCCAGCAGCGCCACCGAGCCGATGCTGAGCGCCACCACGAACTCAATCCAGAAATAGCCGAAGTTCCACAGCGCCACCTCGCGGATGGTGCGCCGCAGAGTCAGGTCCTGGCTGTTCACATCCATCAGGCGAGCGCCGCGCAGGCTTTCACGATGCGGGCGCAGGCTTCTTTCAGATCGTCATCCGACTTGGCGGTGGAAATGCGGAAATACCCCTCCAGCCCGAAGGCGGAGCCGGGCACGGCGGCCACCAGCGCTTCCTCGATGAGGTAGGTGCAGAGGTCGGCGCTGTCTTGAATCAGCGTGCCCTTCGGCGTCTTCTTGCCGAAGGTCCTGGCGCAGTTCGGGAACACGTAGAACGCCCCGTGCGGCACCTTGCAGGAGAGCAGCGGCGAGGCATCGAGCAGGCCCACCACCAGATCGCGGCGGCGCTGGAAGGCGGCGCGCCATTCGGTGAGGAAGTCCTGCGGCCCGTTCAGCGCGGCCACCGACGCCGCCTGCGCGATGGAGCAGGGGTTGGAGGTGGAATGGGACTGCAGATCGGCAATCGCGGCGATCAGCCAGGCCGGACCGCCCGCGTAACCAATGCGCCAGCCGGTCATGGAATAGGCTTTCGAGACGCCATTCACGGTCAGCGTGCGCTCGAACAGTTTCGGCTCCACCTCGGCGATGGTTTTGAACGTGAAGCCGTCATAGGTGAGGTGTTCGTAGATGTCGTCCGCCATCACCATCACGTGCGGGTGCTTCAGCAGCACGGCGGCCAGCGCCTTCAGCTCGGCCTCGGTGTAGGCCATGCCGGTGGGGTTGGAGGGCGAGTTGAGGATGACCCAGCGCGTGCGCTCGGTGATGCTGTTCTCCAGCTGCTCCGGGGTGATCTTGAAGTCGTTTTCCTCGTGGCAGATGACGATGGCGGGCTTGCCCTCGGCGACAATCACCATGTCCGGATAGGACACCCAGTAGGGGGCCGGGATGATGACCTCGTCGCCCGCATCCAGCGTGGCGAGGAAGGCGTTGAAGATGACCTGCTTGGCACCAACGCCCGCCAGCACTTGGTTGCGCGCGTAGGTCAGGTTGTTCTCGCGCTTGTACTTGGCGATGATGGCATCTTTCAGCGCGGGCGTTCCGGCGACGGGGGTGTATTTGGTGTCGCCCTTCTTCAGCGCTTCCACGGCGGCCTGCTTGATGTGCTCCGGCGTGTCAAAATCCGGCTCACCGGCACCGAGGCCAATGACGTCCTTGCCCGCGGCCTTCATCTCGGCGGCCTTGGCGGTGATGGCCATGGTGGGCGAGGGTTTGACGGCGTGCAGCCGGGCGGCGACGGTTTTCATCTCGGTTTCCTTCTTCTGGGCCAGGGCGCTCATTTCGTATCCGTGACAGTGAGCAGTTGAACATCGGCGATCACGACCTGATCGCGGGGCATGTCGAGCGCCGGCGCGTTCTCCGGCGCGGCAAGGTAGGCGGGCGGAAGGATGGCGCGGCGCGTGCCGCCGGCGCGCATGCCGAGCAGCGTGCGGTCCAGCCCGTAGGCATAGGTGCCCGCCCCGATGACGCCCTTTAGCGGCGCACCCGCCTCGCGGCTGCTATAGCGCAGGCTGCCATCCGGGTTCCACAACGTCAGGTGCCAGGCGGCGGTGCGCCCACAGCTTGCGACCTCGCCCGTGCCGGTTGCCAGGTCGGTGGCGAGGAAGGGCAGGGAGCCCTCGGGGACCGAGGGGGTGAGCGATTCCAGCGTCAGCATGACGCGCAGCGTTTCGCCTTCCGCCAGCTTCAGCGGGGTGCGCACGGCCTCGGTCAGCCGCGTGGCACCGAGTGACACCTCGCGCACGCCGCCCGGTTTCATGCCCACCAGCGCTTCCAGCCAGGGCTGCTCCGCCGCCGGCACGCCGATATGCACCGGCGAGGGCGGCGCAGGCAGGTTGACGGTCTGGCCGTTGCCGGTGCGCCCCTTGGCGGTGACGCTGGCTGTCTGGCCACATGCGGCGGCGTCGCCCGCGCCTTCAATGTCATTAGGAATGGAAAGCCCGGTCGAGGTCACGCTGGCCACCACCTCCGCCGGAGCGGTCGCCGCGGTGCCAGTGCCGCTCGTCGTGGCCGGCGCGGTGCCCGCGTCCTTGCCCGTCAGGTTCAGGTAGCCCGCATAGATGATGAACGCCAGCACCAGCCATTTCAGCCAGAAGGGAGTGATGTTCTTATCGTTGGCGGCCATGGTGGAACGTTGGAATGGTGGAACGTTGGAAGAATACTCAGTGTATAGGGGATGTGGCGAAGGACTTCAACGCTGGCCTCTGCTTACCAACGTTCCATCTTTCCACCCTTCCAATGTTCCCATCACACGTTGAAGCGGAAGTGGAAGATGTCGCCATCCTTCACGAGGTACTCCTTGCCCTCGAGGCGCATTTTGCCGGCTTCCTTGGCGCCCTGTTCCCCCTTGCCCGCGACGTAATCGGCGTAAGCAATGGTTTCGGCGCGGATGAAGCCTTTTTCGAAGTCCGTGTGGATAACGCCGGCGGCCTGCGGGGCCTTGGCACCTTTTTTCACCGTCCAGGCGCGGGCTTCCTTAGGGCCGACGGTGAAAAAGGTCAGCAGATCAAGCAGCCCGTAGCCACTGCGGATGATCTGGGCGAGGCCGGTTTCCTTCAGCCCCAGCTCGCCAAGGAATTCGGCCTTCTCTTTCGGCTCGAGCGCGGCCACTTCCGACTCGATCTTGGCGGAGACGATCACGGCGGGCACATGCTGCGCCTTGCAATGGGCGAAGACCTTTTCGGAGAGCGCATTGCCGGTGGCGGCAGATCCCTCATCCACGTTACAGACAACCATCACCGGCTTGGTGGTCAGCAGCTGCAGGCCTTTCAGCACTTTGCGTTCTTCCTCGTCACTCACGGAGACAAGGCGGAGCGGCTTGCCCTCGGCGGCCAGCGGCAGGCAGCGCTCGACCATGTCGAGCTGGGCCTTGGCTTCCTTGTCGCCGCCCTTGGCTTTCTTCTGCAGGTTCTGCTGGCGTTTCTCCAGCGAGTCGAGGTCGGCCAGCACCAGTTCCATCTCGATAATTTCCCAATCGCGGAGCGGGTCCACCGAGCCCTCGACATGGGTGATGTCACCATCCTCGAAGCAGCGCAGCACATAGACGATGGCATCCACCTCGCGGATATGGGCGAGGAACTGGTTGCCGAGGCCTTCGCCCTTCGATGCCCCGCGCACCAGCCCAGCAATGTCGACGAATTCGAGCTGGGTCGGCAGTTTCTGTGCCGACTTGGCCAGTTCCGCCAGCGTATCAAGGCGCGGATCGGGCACCATGACGCGGCCCACGTTCGGCTCGATGGTGCAGAACGGGTAGTTCGCCGCTTCCGCCTGAATGGTGGAGAGGAGCGCGTTGAAGAGCGTCGATTTGCCGACGTTCGGCAGGCCGACGATGCCGCAGGAAAAGCCCATGGGAGTGATCAGTGGTCAGGGTTCAGTCGTCAGGGTTTTAAGAGGGATTGGCCGGTTTGGCAATGTTCTTCGCGGGTTTTTCCCTGGGTGGCTCCAGCTGCAGGGCCACGGCGTTCATCAGCTTATCCGGTGCCCCGGCCAGCAGGTGAGGGAAATGGCGCACCGTGGCGTCGAGCAGGGGGGCTTCCAGCGCCCATTCTTCGCCCGAAAAATCGCTCAGCACATGGGAATGCACCATCTCCTTGCGGCCGGGATGGCCGATGCCTAAGCGCACGCGCCAGTAATTCTGGCCGAGGACACGGTCGATGTCCTTCAGCCCGTTATGGCCGCCATGCCCACCGCCAATCTTCACCTTCAGCTTGCCGGGGAGCAGATCGAGCTCGTCATGGATGACGATGACCTGCTCAGGCGGAATCTTGAAGAAACGCGCCGCCTCGCCGACCGCGATGCCGGAGCGGTTCATGAAGGTCTGGGGTTTGAGGGCCAGCACGTCCTGCCCGCCGATTTTGCCGCGCCAGCATTCGGCATGGAATTTGGTGCCGTTCGGGGTGAGGCGATAGGTCTCCGCCAGCCGGTCGATGGCCATGAAGCCGATATTATGCCGGTGGCCTTCATATTGCCGCCCCGGATTACCGAGTCCTGCGATCAGAAACATGCCGTCACCATAGAAGCGCCGGGAAGGGATGACAAGAAACTGTCACCCTGTTTTAGTCATTGCCTGAATCGCGTCAGCGATTCTAAGGCAATCCATTAGCGGCGGAGGGACTGGCACTGGATTCCCCTAGAATTTGCTAAAGCAAACTCGGGGAATGACGAGGGAACAAAAGGGTCATACGAGGACAGGATGTCCGAGTCAGCCATGAGCTAGCGGAGCGTCGCCTATTGCGGAGGCCAGCAGGCCGGAGCAGGGGCAAACATAAAAAAGGGCAGCCGCCCGCAAGCGGCTGCCCTTTTTTGTAAAACCTTACTTCTTCGCTGCTGCGGCTTTGGCGGCCGGAGCAGCGGCGGCCGGAGCGGCAGCGGCTTCGGCGGGCTTCGCCTCTTCCTCATCCTTGCCGCGGCCGGCGATCGTGGCGATCGTAAAGTCGCGGCTGGTGATGGCCGGAGTCACGCCTTCCGGCAGCGGTACATGCGAGATGTGGATGGAGTGGCCGATGTTGGCGTCCTTCACATCGATCTCGATGAGTTTCGGGATGTTGTTCGGCGAACAGATCAGCTCCAGCTCATGACGGACAACGTTCAGCACCCCGCCGCGCTTGAGGCCGATCGAGCGGTCCTGATTCAGAAACTTCACCGGCACCATCACGCGGATGCGGGAGTTTTCATCGACTTTCAGGAAGTCGGCATGTTCGATGCGGTCGGAAACCGGGTGGAATTCCAAGGTTTTCGGCAGGGCCTGGAAGGTCTTGCCGTCGACCGTGATGGTCACGATCTTGTTGAAAAATCCGCCTTTTTGATAGGCGAGGGTCAGTTCTTTCTCCGGTACGGCGATCGTCACAGGGGTGAAATCCTTGCCGTACAGAATGGCCGGCACCTTGCCTTCGCGGCGAACGGCGCGGGCGCCGCCTTTCCCGCGTGCGGGGCGGGTATCAGCAGCAAATGCGGTGGCTGTCTTCATGGTTGTTTGCTCCTAAATGGACGGGTCTTTTACAGGAGAATTGAATGGAACGCAAGGAAGGTTTTCGGAGTTAGGTTTTAGGTTTCAGCGGGTTACATGCAAAGATCCGCTAAAACCCTAAACCTAAAAGCTAAAACCTAATCAAACAGGCTCGATACGCTTGTCTCATCACTAATCCGCTTGATGGCTTCGGCGAGCAGCGGGGCGATGGTGACGACGCGAATATTGCGGGCACCGACCACTTCCGGGCGCACACCGATGGAGTCTGTGATGACCAGCTCATCGAGCACCGATGCAGTTATGCGCTCGACCGCCTTCCCCGAAAGCACCCCGTGCGTAATGTAGGCAGAGACGCTGCGGGCGCCTTCCTTCTTGAGGGCTTCGGCGGCGTTGCACAGTGTGCCCCCCGAATCAACGATATCATCTACGAGGATACAATCCCGCCCCTCGACGCTGCCGATGATGTTCATGACCTCCGAAACTCCCGCCTTTTCCCGGCGCTTGTCGACAATGGCGAGGTCGGTTTCCAGGCGCTTGGCGAAATTGCGCGCCCGCACGACACCGCCCACGTCGGGCGAGACGATCATCGGGTCTTTGCCTTGGTAATGTTCCTGGATGTCGCGCACGAGAACGGGGGTGGCGTAGAGGTGATCCACAGGAATATCGAAAAACCCCTGAATCTGGCCGGCGTGCAGGTCAAGGGTCAGCACCCGGTCAGCCCCGGCGGCGCTCACCAGGTCGGCCACCAGCTTGGCGGAAATCGGCGTGCGCGGGCCGGGCTTGCGGTCCTGCCGCGCGTAGCCGTAATAAGGGATCACGGCGGTGACGCGCCGCGCCGAGGAGCGCTTCAGCGCATCAAGGCAGATGAGCATTTCCATGATGTTGTCATTCGCCGGATAGGCCGTGGATTGGATGAAAAACACGTCCTCGCCCCGGATGTTTTCCAGCACCTCGACAAAGATTTCCATGTCGTTGAAACGGCGAATATGTGCCTTGGTCAGCGGGGTATGCAGATACGCCGCCATTGCCTCGGCGAGCGGAAGGTTACTGTTGCCGGCCAGCAATTTCATGTGCGTATCCCCTGAAAAATCGGGCGCAACCTAGCAAGAGGCTAAAAGAAAGTAAACTGCGAGAATGCCTCGGGTGTCAAACTTAAGAACTATTTAATGGCAGGGGGCTAATCTTTGAATGTATTCTTTGAATGAGGTCCAGGAAGCGTGGTCAGGCTTCTGATTTTTCTGATTTTGGCGGCGGGGGCATACTTTTTTTGGTATGAGCCTCCAGCGTTGGTATACGCCGATAAGGTACTTGTTTCAAAAGAGCCGCTCCAGGGTTCTGCTTCCAAGGCCCCGTGGACGTACCAGACCTATCGCGTGGAGGCATTGGCCAGTTTTTCACTCGAAGCGCGCGTGCTGGCCAAGGAACGATATTACATTCTGCGGGAATCCGACCTGTCCCCCTATGATCTGGCTCTGGGCTGGATGGAGATGTCACGGCAAAGTGTTGTCGATGCTTCTCGGATTGCCCAGCGTAACCGTTTTTATTTCTACAAATATAACAACCTCATAAGCCCTGATAGCATGGTACGGATGTCGTCAAACATGCATATCGTTCCTGGCAACGATCACGTAAAGGGAATACTCAAAAAAATACGTGTGGGGGATATCATTGCCCTTCAGGGCTACCTGGTGCGCATTGAAAGCAAAGATGGGTGGTATTGGGTAAGTTCTCTCAGCCGGACCGATACGATGGGGGGTGCCTGTGAAGTTGTATGGGTTGAAAATCTGGAAATCAGGACCCACAACTATGGCACACTGCTCATTGAATAGTTTCGGATGATTAAATGGATTCGGTAAATCAGCCCGGCCCGGCGGGCACCGCCCTTATCACCGGTGCGGCCGTGCGCGTCGGGCGCGTGCTGGCCCTGCATCTGGCGTCGCAGGGATGGGACGTGCTGATTCACTATCACCATTCGCAGACGGAGGCGGAGGCGCTGGCAGATGAAATTCGCGCGTTGGGCCGCCGCGCCGCCCTGGCGCAGGCGGATCTGGGGCAGCCGGAGGCCGCCCGAACCATTTTTGCGGCTGCCGCGGATTTGCTCCCCGTCACCACGCTGATTCACAATGCCTCGCGCTTCGAGCGCGACCAGCTGGCCACGCTCACGCCGGAGGCGATGCGCGCTCATTTTGCGGTCAATGTGGAAACGCCATTGCTGCTGACCCGGGCTTTTGCCGAGCAGTTTCCCAAAGGCGAGCTGCCGGGCAACGTGATCTGCCTGCTCGATGGCATGATTGGCTGGAGCATCTCGCCTACTTTTCTCTCCTATTCTCTCAGCCGTCTGGCCCTGCGGGAGGCCTTGCCGCTGCTGGCGCAGGAGCTGGCGCCGCATATCCGCGTCAACGGCATCGCGCTCGGGGCCACCCTGCCGGGAGAGCAGGACAAACCAACCACCTTCGCCAAGCTGGAATGGACAACGCCGCTGCGCCGGGTCAGCCATCCGGGGGAGGTGTGCGACGCGGTGGACTACCTGCTGAAGGCCGATGGGGTGACGGGGCAGGTGATCAATCTCAGCGGGGGTATGAACCTTCCGCGTCGCCACGCCGCCGACTGAGGGCTTGATAATCAGCGCCTTATGTTTATCCACATACGGCTTACTGTGTCTTTAGGTTGTTCAGGATGGGTCATTTATGCACGTCGGGCGCGATGCACGGGGTGGAATAACCTTAAAATCTATATAAATCAATGAAATGTTCATTGAACAAAATTGCCATGCCAGCCATGAAAATATCGCAACTCTGGTGGTTTAGAGGGCAGAGCTGTGGCTTGCCCACAAAGTTATCCACAGGCCTTCGGGGGCGCTGGAATGCTGCCAAGGGGCACTATGCGCGAACCGTTGGCGGCAGGCGTCCTGCGTGCCATATATAAATGATGCATGACACTGCCCCGCTGATTGGTGCCGACTATATCCGCCATGTCGTGAAAACCCTGCCGCCGTCGCCGGGGGTGTATCGCATGCTCGATGAGAAGGGCGGCGTGCTTTACGTGGGCAAGGCGAAAAACCTGAAGAACCGCGTCAGCTCCTACGTCAATCCGAGCGGGCTTTCCACGCGCATCATGCGCATGGTGTCGCTTACCCGCCAGATGGAGATCGTGCAGACCGCCAGCGAGGCGGAGGCGCTGCTGCTGGAAGCCAACCTCATTAAGACGCTGGAGCCGCGCTATAACATCCTGCTGCGCGACGATAAATCCTACCCCTTCATCCGCCTCACCGACCATGAGTTTCCCCGGCTGGTGAAGCATCGCGGGGCACATAACAAGAAAGAAACCTATTTTGGCCCCTTCGCCTCAGCGGGTGCGGTGAACCAGACGCTCGCCGTGCTGCACCGGGCCTTCCTGCTGCGCCCCTGCGCGGACACGGTTTTCAAGAACCGCACACGCCCTTGCCTGCAATATCAGATCAAGCGCTGCTCTGCGCCCTGCGTGCGCAAGGTGAACCAGGAAGAATATGCCGAGCAGGTGCGGCAGGCCCAGCGTTTCCTCTCGGGGAAGTCGCGCGAGGTGCAGGAGGAGCTCCTCTCGCGCATGCAGGCGCATAGCGAAGCGGAAGAATATGAGAAGGCCGGGGCGCTGCGTGATCGCATCCGCGCGCTCACCCAGGTGCAGCAGGAGCATAGCCTGCTCGTGGAGGGGCTGACCGATGCCGATGTCATCGCCATCCATTGCGAGGCGGGCATGTGCGGCATTCAGATCTTCTTCTTCCGCGGCGGGCAGAATTTCGGCAACCGCTCCTACTTCCCCACCATCAAGCCGGATCATGGGCTGGCGGAGATTTTGGAAACCTTCATCGGCCAGTTCTACCAGACGCATCCGGCGCCGCATGAAATCCTGCTCAGCCATGATGTGCCGGACGCGGAGATGCTGGCTGAGGCGCTCTCGCTCGGCAACCGTTATAAGGTGAAACTCTCCGTACCCCAGCGCGGCCCGCGCAAGCAGGCGGTGGAGCAGGCGCTGAAGAACGCGCAGATGGCGCTGCGGCTGCATCTCGCCGAGCGGGCGAGCCAGAACAAATTGCTGAAGCTGTTTGCCGAGGTGTTCGGTTTGGTCGATGCGCCGCGCCGCATCGAGGTCTATGACAACAGCCATATCAGCGGCCAGCACGCGGTGGGGGCGATGATCGTGGCGGGGCCGGAGGGTTTCGAGAAAAAGCATTACCGCCGCTTCACCATGCGCAACACCGAGCTGACCCCCGGTGACGACTACGCCATGATGCGCGAGGTGCTGACCCGTCGCCTCGGTCGCCTGCAGACGGAAGATCCCGACAAGACCAACGGCCTGTGGCCGGATTTCCTGCTGATCGATGGCGGGGCCGGGCATATGCAGGTGGTGGCGCAGGTCTATGAGGAGCTGGGCATCGACGATCTGCCCTTTGCCTGCATCGCCAAGGGGCCGGACCGCAACGCGGGGCGGGAGCAGTTCTTCGTGGTGGGCAAGGCCGCCTTCCAGCTCCCGCACGATGCGCCAGTGCTGCATTACATCCAGCGCCTGCGCGACGAGGCGCACCGCTTCGCCATTTCCTCCCACCGCATGAAGCGCGCCAAGGCGCTGGTGGCCTCACCGCTGGATGCGATTTCCGGCATCGGCTCCGAGCGCAAGCGCGCCCTGCTCCATCATTTCGGCTCGGCCAAGGGCGTGGAGGCGGCCACGCTGGAGTCCCTCACGCAGGTGCCCGGCATCAGCCGCGCCGTCGCCAAGCGGATTTACGACCACTTTCATGGATAAAAAACAGGCGGAGCGCTTGTTTTATTTGCCGCGTAGCCTGTTTTACTTAAAAAGCCTGCCAGATTTGTCTCAAATCCTCATGATCTGGTCAGGCATAATTATGATTGTTATTCATTAGCTTGGTAAGAATAGAAAGTCTTTGTTTCAAATGCATGACAACCGATTATGACAGTTCCGTGTCAGTTCCGTGAAGAGTTCTTTACATGCCCCTGAGGCTGCTTGAGGGAGGAGTGTAAGGCGCGTTATAGTCGGCTCATAGGGTAGCGACAGACTGCCCGCACAGAGGAAGAGAAAGATTTATGAGCATTGAATTCGGGGCTTCGGGAGTGGACTTCAGCCAAGTGGCGGGCAGCCGAAACGCGGTTCTGGCGGCTGTGGCCATGATGAACGGTGATTGCAGCGTGCCGCTACAACAATTCGTGGCCCAGAACAATGCAAAAGCCGCACTGGCCGGGATGGGGCTTCCTGACATGCAAGTCTGCAATGCGACCGAAGTTGGGTTGGCAACTGGCGGGATTTCCCTCAACCAAGAGCAAGGCCGGGGTGTGTGAGGCTGTGAGCCATAAAGCGCAGTTGATAGCTTAGTCTCACGGTTTGAACTCTCATATTCCTTTCTCTTTTACAATTTATTGAGAATTGACTACCTATCGTAGGATGGCATGCAGCAGCATAGTGACATACCTTGGTCAACGCCCGGCATACCGCCTATGAACCAGTGGAAACCCCAGTCCTACAGCTCGAACAGCACGCCGGTGGAAATCACCGAGCAGTTGCTGGAAGAGAAGGTCGTCATTCTGATGCAGGGCAAGAACGTCTACGGGGATCCCATTTACGCCTATGTTCAGCTAACCTTGCGCAACCTCTACGGCATGAAACAGGCCGTGCAGAAAGGCGAGAATTTCATGCCGAGCGATTTCGGCACCGTGCTGGCTGCCGGCACGGGGGAGCCGTCCGCCGAGCTGCGCTCCGAAATGGCCGTCACCTATAACATGTATGACGTCCCCAAGCCCATCGCCCCCAAGGTTGAACTGCCCAAGGCCCCGTCCTGGGACGATTGATTTCTCGGCGACGCTTCCCAGACAAAATGTGTACGGTCAACGGGCGATAGCCATTGCTTGGCATTACCAAGAAAATCCTCATCTTTAGGTGAATGGTGCATGGAAGAATGTAACCCCGGCGGATGCCAGGGTCCGACGTATCCTCACAAGGAGCTCGCGCAATGAATGCGGGGTGACAATTACGCGTCATTGCGAGCGCTAGCGAAGCAATCCAGTCAGCGGCGCTGGATTGCTGCGCTGCTGCGCTCCTCGCCATGACGGAAGCCACATGCGTCATGCTGAACATGTTTTAGCATCTATTCATAAAAGACCCTGAAACGAGTTCAGGGCGACAGCAAGTGGGGTGCCCGTTATTTCCAAGCGGAAAGGCCGTGTAGCCTTCTACTCAATATACCCAGACTCAGGAGAGGACGCGCTGGCGTAGCGGCGTTTCGGCATGCGGCCGGCGAGGTAGGCTTCGCGGCCGGCTTCCACGGCCAGCTTGAAGGCGCGGGCCATGCGGACCGGGTCCTTGGCTTCGGCCACGGCGGTATTGAGGAGCACCCCGTCACAGCCCAGCTCCATGGCGATGGCGGCATCCGACGGCGTGCCAATGCCCGCATCGACCAGCACGGGGATGGTGGCCTGCTCGGCGATCATGCGCAGATGCAACGGGTTGAGGATGCCAAGCCCGGAGCCGATCGGCGCGGCGAGCGGCATGATGGCGACGCAGCCGATTTCCTCCAGCCGCACGGCGAGGTTGGGATCGTCCGTGCAGTAGGCCATCACTTCGAAGCCGTCATCGACCAGTTCCTCGGCGGCTTTCAGCGTCTCCAGCATGTCCGGGTACAGCGTTTCCTTGTCGCCCACCACTTCAAGCTTCACGAGGTTATATCCCCCGGCTTCGCGGGCCAGGCGCAGCGTGCGCACGGCTTCCTTGGCCGTGTAGCAGCCGGAGGAATTGGGCAGATAGAGATACTGCGCCGGGTCGAGGTAGCCGCTTAGCATTTCGGTTTTGGAGGCCAACTCCAGCCGTCGTACGGCCACGGTCACCACTTCCACATTCGCCGCTTCGATAGCCGCTTTTGCCACGGCGCTGCTGGCATATTTGCCAGTGCCCAGCAGTAGGCGCGAGCGGAAGCTGCGCCCAGCAATGGTGAGCGGCAGGTCGGCGCCGGGGGCTTCGGTGTGTTTCAGGGCGGGCAGGGCCATCTCATCCTCCTCCGATAAAGCCGACGATCTCGATGCGGTCGCCGTCGCTCAACGGCGTCTCGCCATACTGCGAACGCGGCACGATCTGCTGGTTGCGCTCAATGGCGGCCTGGCGGGTATCGAGGCCGAGAAACTCCACCAAGTCGGCGAGGGTGCGGGTGGTATCGGCAAGCGTGCGTGCTTCGCCGTTAATCGTCAATTGCATGCCGGAAAACTTCTTGTTAACGTGCATCAAACCGTTATTCAGGGTCACTATAGTGAAAAATATCCTGCTACTCAATGGCCCAAATCTTGGCCTTCTCGGCAAGCGCGAGCCGGAAATCTACGGCACCACCACGCTGCATGATATTGAGGAAGCCTGCCAGAAGCTGGGGGCGCGGTTGGGCATGATCATTGCCACCCGCCACAGTAACCACGAGGGCGAGCTGATTGACTGGCTGAACGCCGCTTTTGGGCGTATCCATGGTGTCATCATCAATCCGGGGGGGCTGAGCCATACTTCCATTTCCCTGCGCGATGCGCTGGCGCTGCTAAAGGTGCCGGTGATCGAGGTGCATCTCTCCAACATTCATGAGCGCGAGGAATTCCGCCGCTTTTCCTACATCTCGGACATCGCCGCCGAGGTGATCATGGGGCATGGTGCGAAGGGCTACGAGATGGCGGTGGAGGCAATGGCCCGCCACCTGCAGAGCAACCCCTGAGGAGCTTCCTCTGGCCGCGCTGACGCCAGAATTATTGCTACAGGCCTACGCGCAGGGCATGTTTCCCATGGCCCGCCGCCGGGATGACCCCCGGCTGTACTGGTTCTCGCCCGATCCCCGCGCCGTGTTGCCTCTGGAGTCGTTTCATTTGTCCCGCCGCCTGGCGCGCACGGTGCGGGGGCAGAATTTCACCGTCACGATAGATACGGCCTTTCCGCAGGTGCTCGCCGCCTGCGCCGCGCCGCGCGCTTCCGAGGGGGAAAGCTGGATCAACGGCCCCCTGCGCCAGCTTTACACGCAGCTCTGGCAGCGCGGCTGCGCCCATAGCGTGGAATGCTGGCTCCACCCAAACCCCTCCTCCAGTAGGTCGGGGTCGACGCGTACGAGCGTCGACGGGAGGGGGGCGGAAGAATCGTCTGACGTACCCTCACGCCCCCACCCCTGCCCTCCCCCTATTGGGGAGGGGGATGTATGGGGCTCCGGTAATTCCCAGCAACCAGAGACCAGTAACCAGCAACCAACCCTCGTTGGCGGTCTCTATGGCGTCTCGCTCGGCGGGGCGTTTTTTGGGGAGAGCATGTTCTCCACGGCGCGGGATGCGAGCAAAGTGGCGCTGGTTTATCTGGTCGAAATTCTGCGGCAGGCGGGCTATGGGCTGCTCGATGTGCAATACCCCACCGCGCATCTCGCGCAGTTCGGCGTGGTGGAGATTTCCCGTGAGGATTACCTAGCGCGGCTGGAGAGCGCCCTCAGGCTTTCGCCCAACCCCTCGATGAGTTTCTCGCGCGCTTCCGCATCGGTGATCCGCACCTCACCCTCCGGCTTCAGCGTGATGCGGTCCTCGGACAGCGCCATTTCGAATTCCGAGAGCAGCCCCACCGCGCCGCCGGAGAGCAGGTAAGCCAGCGCCGCGCCGCAGCCCAGCAGCCGCGCACTGGCCAGCTCCGCCTCCGACAGCAGCCCGAGCGAGGGATGGTCGAGCTTCAGCTTGGCGCGGTAGCGGTGATACATGGCGAGCGCCAGCCACACGCGCTGGCGGTGGGTGATGCCGTTCAGCGAGGAATAGAGCACGAGGTCGAACGCCCATTGCGCACGCGTCTCCGGATGCATGCCGATGGCGGCATCGGAGAGGTAGCAGAAGGCGCGCGCCAGCCGCAGCGGCACCTCCGGTGCCCGCTCGCGCAGCGGGCCCAGCCACTGGCAGAGTGCTTCCGGATATTCGCTGCTGGTGCGGTATTCAGGCAGGATATCCTCGACGAAGGCCTGTACGGGATCCTGCGCCTGCACGGCAGAGGGAAGCTGATCAAACAGCAGTCCCTCGCGGATACCGCCCGCGCACACCACCACCTCGTCGATGTCCGCATGCTCGATGACGGTCTGCAGCGCCACCAGCGAGGGGATGAACATATGCGCCCGCTCCGCCGGCATGCCCTTCAACGAGGCCAACGCATGCAGGTTCAGCCGCAGCATGTCATCGGCGAATTTCTTCAGCTCGCGCCGGGGGATATGGTACTGGTGCAGCAATTTCAGCGGGTAGTTCGCGCGCCGCATATGGATGCGCGCCAGCGTGCGGAAGCTGCCGCCGATGGCGTAGAATTCCGGGTAACGGTCGCGTGCCAGCCAGGGCAGCTCTTCAAGTGCCTCGCCGATGTGGCGGCGCAGTTTGGAGACGTCATTGCCCGCCTGCTGCCAGAGCCGCAGCACGCCGAGCGGCAAGCTAACGCGCTCGCCGATGGCGCCGTGTTTCATCGCGGTCAGCTCCAGGCTGCCGCCGCCGAGATCGCCCGCCAGCCCGTCCGGCGCAAAGAGGGTGGCCTGCACGCCGAGCGCCGCCAGTCGCGCCTCCTCATCGCCGGAGATAAGCTGCACCGTGACGCCGGTTTCCTCTTCCAGCTGTTTCAGGAAAGCGGGCCCGTCCTCCGCATCGCGCAGGGCGGCGGTGGCGATGGCATGCAGCGCGGTGACGGGCAGGGCGCGGGCGATGCGCACATAGCGCGCGAAGCAAGCCAGTGCCACCTGCTTGCCCTTTTCCGGCAGGCGGCCCGTCTGGCCAATCTCGCTGCCGAGGCCGCAGAGCATCTTTTCGTTGAAGATCGGGCGCATGTGACGCTTCAGCGCGTCATAGACGACAAGCCGCACCGAGTTGGAGCCGATATCGATCACGCCGACCGGCGCGTGGACGAGAGAAAAGGGCATGCATTATTCCTGCGGTCGCACGAGGTGCATTCTCGGCCGGGCGCTCTCCTTGCGCAAGGCTTTCCCTCGTCCCGACAGGCTAGGGTTGGTCATGAAATAGTCATGCGCGGAGAATCCGCCATCTTTCACGGGGGCACGCTCATACTCGCCGCTGGACAGCAGCCGCCAGCTTTTCAAATCGTCGCGCAGATTGGCCACCATGATCTGGTCCAGCACCTGCGCATGCACCGTGGGGTTGAGCAGCGGCACCATCACCTCCACGCGGTGATCGAAATTGCGCGGCATCCAATCGGCGGAGGCAATAAAGACCTTGGCTTCTTTCGAGGGCAGACCCGCGCCATGGCCGAAGCAGAAGATGCGCGAATGCTCGAGGAAGCGCCCGATGATGCTTTTTACGCGGATATTCTCCGACAGGCCTTTCACGCCGGGCCGCAGGCAGCAGATGCCGCGCACGATGAGGTCGATCTGCACCCCCGCCTGCGAGGCCTCGTAGAGCGCGTCGATGATGCGCGCATCCACCAGCGAGTTCATCTTGGCCCAGATGGCGGCGGGCCGGCCTGCCTTGGCGTGGGCGATCTCGTCGGCAATCAGCGTCATCACGTCGCGGCGCATATGGTTGGGTGCGGCGATGATTTTCTCGAACTTCTCCGGCTCGGCATAGCCGGTGACGAAGTTGAACAGGTAATTGATGTCGTGGCAGAGAATCTCGTCGCAGGTGAAGTAGGAGAGGTCGGTATAGACCTTCGCGGTATTGGGGTGATAATTGCCGGTGCCGACATGCGCGTATTCCTGCAATTTCTCGCCCTCGCGCCGCGCCACCAGTGATAGCTTGGCGTGTGTCTTCAGGTTGACGAAGCCGTACACCACCTGCGCCCCGGCGCGCTCCAGATCGCGCGCCCATTTGATGTTGGCCTCCTCATCGAAGCGGGCTTTTAACTCCACCAGAGCGGTCACCGACTTGCCGTTCTCTGCCGCCTCGATGAGCGCCTTGACGATGGGCGAGTCCTTGCTCGTGCGGTAGAGTGTCTGCTTGATGGAGACTACGTCCGGGTCGCTCGCCGCCTGCCGCAGGAACTGAACCACCACATCGAACGCTTCGAAGGGGTGGTGGATGATGATGTCCTTGGCGTGGATGGCGGCGAAGCAGTCGCCGTTATAATCGCTGATGCGCTCCGGGAAGCGGGCATTGTAGGGCGGGTATTTCAGGTCGGGGCGGGCCACCACGTCGTAGAGTTCGTTCAGCGCCGCGAGGCCGATCATGCCCGGTACCTCGATGACGTCCTCCTCCGTCGTGCCCAGATGTGCGCTGAAGAAGGTGACAAGATGCTGCGAGACGGGGGCCAGCGCCTTGATGCGGATAACGCGGCCGCGGCGGCGCTGCTTGATGGCGTTCTCGTAATAGCGCATCAGGTCTTCCGCCTCTTCCTCCACTTCAAGGTCGCTATCGCGGATGATGCGGAAGAAGGCGGAGTCCAGCATCTCGTAGCCGGGATAGAGCGCATCAAGGAAGCAGCGGATGACGTCCTCCAGCAGCACGAAGCGCATCGCCTCGCCGGGCAGGCGGATGAAGCGTGGCAGCTTCGGCGGCAAGGGCAGCACGGAAATCTGCTTCTTGCCGCCGCTCTTGCGCTTCAGCTCAAACAGCAGGGTAAGACCGAGGTTGGGCAGGAAGGGAAAGGGGTGGGCCGGGTCCACCGCGATGGGGGTCAGGGCGGCGAAAAGATTATCCATGAAGTAGGCGCGCAGCCAGGTAAGCTGCGTTTTGGTCAGCTTCTTGGCGCTCACCACCTCCACCCCGGCGCGCTTCAGCTCGCGCTTGAGGCTCAGCCAGCAGGATTGCTGGTTTTTCATCAGATGCAGGCTCGCCTCATTGACGGCTTTGAGCTGCTCTTTCGGTGTCAGCCCGTCCTGGCTCGGTGTTTCTACCCCGTGGCGGATCTGGTCGCGCAGGCCGGCCACGCGCACCATGGTGAATTCATCAAGGTTCACCGCCGAGATGGAGAGGAATTTCAGTCGCTCCAGCAAGGGGTTGGCGGTGTTGTAGGCCTCCTCCAAGACACGGAAATTGAAGGCGAGCCACGATAATTCACGGTTCAAATAGCGTTCCGTGGTGGCACCGCGGCAATGCGGGGTGGTGCGGAGGCGGGTTTCCTTGCGCATCTTCTAAGGTTCTCTTTGTGCGGAATGGGCCATCATGCCATAATGCCATGGTTCAATTAAGGAATCCCTACTGCGCATTCCAACATAAGGCGGTCCGTGCGACATATCTACCTCCTGCGTCATGCCCATGCGGTGCCCGGTGATCCCGGCATGGCCGACCATGACCGGCCGCTCTCGCCGCGCGGCCACGCGGAGTGCCGCGTGCTGGCGGCTTGGCTGCAGGACCGGCCGGTGCGGCCACAGCGGATTCTCTGCTCCTCGGCAATTCGTACCCGCGAAACGCTGGCGCGCGTGAGCGAGGCGCAGGCGGACTGGCCCGCGCCGGAGTATCTGCCAAAACTGTATTTAGCCTCCCCCGGCGAATTGCTGGCGCAGCTGCAGGCGCTGCCGGAGTCCGTGACGGATGTGCTGATGGTCGGCCATAATCCCGGGCTGCAGGAACTGGCCCTGCTGCTCGCCGCGCCGCAGCCGGGGCGCGATTATGATATGCTGGAGATTGGCCTCTCCACCGGCGGGCTCATCGGGCTGACAGCGGAGGGCGCGTGGGCAGGCCTCGCCCCGCAATCGGCGCGGCTGGCGTTTTACTGCCGGGAAGCGGAAGTAGGGCGCGGCTAGTCCTTCACCACCTCGCACAGGGCGCTGAGGCTCTTGCGCAGATCCTCGCCCACCGTACCGCCGGAGCCCTGGATGTTACGCTGGAAAATCACAAACAGCGCATCCACATGCTTGCGCCCGGCCAGGATGGCGCTGGGGGAGAAATGCGAGCGGGGCAGGCAGAGGTCATAGAGCGAATCGGCCACCTGCGAGGCCAGCGTGTAGTCAAAGACGCCCGCCTGCGATTTGATATGCAGCGCTACGTCGCGCACGGCAGCCACCTCGTCGCGGTCGTGGCGTGGGAAGGTTTCCAGCCGCTTGAAGGCGAGATCGAGGCGCGTGAGATCGTTCACCACCCAGTCGAGATAATCACCGCGGGACTGGTGTATAATGCGCTGTGCACGCGCAATGTTTTCTACGTTGAAAATATCGTCCAGCGTGACGTGGCTCCCAATTTTTTCTTTGATACTGAAATCGGCGTCAATGATTGTAATTTCCTCGTTTTCCTTCTGATAGACCGAGACATTCTCATTTTTGGCTAGAAGCTTGTCTTCGTCGCGTCGGCGATTGGACTTGCCCTGCAACGGTTGCTGGCGTCGGCGGCGATCGGGTCCTGCATAAGAAGAGGTAAGAATGAAATTGCGCGGCTGATCAACCACTAGCATGATGCGATCGCACAGCGTACGTACGGTGAAGGGCTTGACAAGAAATTCGGTAGCCCCAGTGTCGCGGGCTTCTTCCACCTGCGGACGCTTGGCCTTGCCGGTCAGCATGATGATGGGCAGCTGGCGGTTGGGGGAGAGGCGGTTCCAGCGGATGTAATGGATGAACTCGATGCCTGTCATTGGCTCCATGTCCCAATCGGTGATGACCAGATCCACCGGCTTGCTGGCGAGCTGCTGGATGGCTTCCTGCCCGTTACGGGCCAGATAGATCGCTCCGAAACCCAGACTGGTCAGTGCCTTGCGTAGAAGCTGTACCATGCGGTCGTCCGCATCCACCAATAGTACGTTGATACTGGACAGGCGTGCGCGCTGGCCATACGCCGTACGCCCTAGGGCGGTTTTCATGGCGAGGTTCCCCTTTCACTCTCCACCTTCACCATGTCATGCAAGCGGGTGATTTTCAAGGGCTTTGCGTGCCACATCGAGGGTAATACGCCGCCCTAGCGCTAGCGAAATTATGTCCATGCGCGCGATGATTGCACCCGCTTCATGCAGGGTGCGCGGCAAGCGGGGCAATAAGTAACGAATGACTTCCGGCCCCACCTTCAGCTGGCGGTCGGCACACTGTTTGAGCAGCGCGGCTTCCAGCAAGGCGTCATCCGGCGCATTTAGGGCCGCCTTGGGTAGCGCGTTCCAGCGCGAGGCGAGGTCGGGCAAGGTGGGCCGGTAGCCTTCGCTGGCGGTAAGCAGCAGGAACAAACTACGCTCCTTGGCAGCATTCAGTAGATGAAACAGCAGCTTCTCATTGGTGTCATCCATGCCATCGGCGAGAAAGCATGATCCCTCAGAGGCCTCCATGACGCCGGCAGGCATCGCATCGCCGACTGCAGGCAATTTTAAACTCTGCGCACCGCTTTGTTCCGCCCACAGATGGGCCAGATGTGTCTTGCCGCTGCCTGCGGCGCCCACCAGCGCGAGGCGGCGCTCCGGCCAGTCCGGCCAGGAGGTCACCATGGCGTGTGCCGTGCGGTTGGCGGGGGTGAGGACGAAATCCTCAGCACGAAAACTGGTCGTGCCCGGCAGGGGCAGGGCCGGTTGCCACGGCCCCGGCGTGCGGGTGCTCATGGGGCCTGGTCCGGCCGTGCGAGCGTGGAGGCGCTGTAAAAGGGGCTCTTCAGATAGCTGCGCACCGCGAAGCGCACCAGCACCCCGATGACGGCGGTGAGCGGCACGGCGATCAGTACCCCGACGAAGCCCATCAGCGCTCCGCCCGCCAGCATGCCGAAGATGATCCACATCGGATGCAGCCCCACGCTGCCCCCGATGAGCTTGGGCGTGAGGATGTAGCCTTCCAGCATCTGCCCGATGACAAAAATGCCGAAGATGATGCCCACACGGGTCGGGTCGCCGTCAAACTGCAGCAGCGCCACCGCCACCGCCAGCAGGCCGCTGATGAACGTGCCCGCGTACGGAATGATGATGAGGAACCCGGCGGTGAGGCTGATGAGCAGCGCGTATTTCAGCCCGGCGAGCGAGAGGGTGATGGCATAGAACAGGGCCAGCGTGCCGCAGACTTTCAGCTGGCCGCGCACGAAGCCGGAGATGACGCGGTCCATCTCGCGCACCTGCTCGCGGATGGTGTCGGCGTAATAGCGCGGCAGCAACGCGTCGAGCTGGGCGATGATGTCATCCCAGTCGCGCAGCAGGTAGAAGCTCACCACCGGCGCGATGACCAGCAGCGCCGCCAGGTTCGCCACCGCCATGCCGGAGCGCACGACTTTGCGCAGGATGTCCATGGAGGCGCCGAGGATTTGCCCACTGACATCGCTGGCATTGGCCGCCGCGTCCTCGAGGCTGGTGCCTTGCACTTCCAGCATCACGCGGTTGATGTAGGGCGCCAGAAAGCGTTGCACGGCGTTGATTTTCGCCGGCATTTCGGAGATCAGCCCGGCCATCTGCTCTACCAGCCGGGGCAGTAGCGCAATCAGTGCCAGCGCGAGGATGGAGAAGAAGACAAGCAGGATCGTGGAGGTCGCCGCCGTGCGGCCCATGCCCCAGCGTTGCAGCTGATCCGCCGTCGGGTCGAAGAAATAGGCGATCAGGATGCCGAACACGAAGGGCAGCAGGATGGATTGCACCGCCGCAATGAACCAGCCGAGCCCCAGCAGCACGGCGAGAATGAACAGCAGGCGCGAGGAACGGAGTGTCATCATAGGGATATCATTCTAAAGAAAGGGTCCAGTATTCGCCACCGGTGGCCACCCGCAGCCCGCGGGTCTTCAGGGCTTGGGTAATCGGGTCTTCCTCGCCGCGGTAATAGAGGGTGACTTGCGCATAACCGGCAGAAATTGCCCCGATATCGACAAACTCCACGCCGGGCAGGCCTTCCAGTTTTGTGCGGATGGTTTGCCACTCGTTCCAGCGGGGGAATTCGGCGCGCACTACGCGGCCTTTCAGTTTCTCCGCGCCCTTGGCCGCAAAGACGCTGAATTGCTGCTCCGTGGCCAGTAACTGCTGCACCGTCTCCGCGCCCGCGCGTTTCAGGAGTAACTCCGGGCTTTCCGCCGTATCCTGCGCGGGGTAGTGGCGCACAATCTCCTCTTCGGCGTTCTGGCCGGGGCGGCGCAGGCGCACCTCGGCCACCCGTTTGCCGTCCAGATCGACGATCTGCCCGGTGACAATCGCCGCCTGCGGCGTACCATAACGCCGGGCCAGCTCGAGCAGGGGTTCCTTTGCCCCGCCCACCACGGCCTGCACGCTGGCCACCAGATTGTCCCGTTTGTCGCCAAAAGGCACAATCAGCCGTCCCTTGCCGCGCTCCAGCGCCAGCCGGGCCAGCGTACTGCGCCAGAAATTCTCCGGCTCCCACAGCAGAAGTTTCTGTCCGTCGTAATAGAGGGGAAGTACCAGCAGGCCGCGCCCCTCCACCTCGTCGCCCATTCCTTTCTGCTCGCGCATCAGCGCGTCGATGGCGGATTCCTGGAAGACATAGGTCACCAGCGCTTCATAGCGCCCGGCGCGGGCATTCTCCTGCTCCACCGAAACGGATTTCACCAGCTGGGCGCGTTGCGCCGGGGTGACTTTGGCAAAAATTTCATCGGCGCGTTTGGCGTCCCGGCGGCGCAACACCTCCAGAAACGCTTCGGCCTCGCCTTGCGCCAGTGCCATTCGCTGGGCCGCCACGGCGTCAGGGGCTTCGCCCTTGACCTGCACCTTGGCGAGGTCGGCACCGGCCATCGCCGCGCCCGGCAGCCACGCCACGAGCAGAAGGACAAGTATCCAAACATTGGTGCGCCGCATGGCGGTCTCCTGCCTTTACCTCCTCTGCCGCATCCGCTACAAGGGCGGCAGATAACGCTTGGATACGGGATATGGGCGCAAAAGACAATCCGCAAACGCGGGCCGGGGGGCTGACCTACGCCGAGGCAGGGGTGGACATCGCGGCCGGCAATGCGCTGGTGGACGCCATCAAGCCTGCCGCCAAGCGGACGATGCGCCCTGAAGTGATGGGCGGCCTCGGCGGTTTCGGCGCCCTGTTCGATCTGAAGAAAAGCGGCTACCGCGATCCCATTCTCGTCTCCGGCACGGACGGGGTGGGCACCAAGCTCAAGATTGCCCAGCAACTGAACTCACACGGCACGATCGGCATCGATCTGGTGGCGATGTGCGTTAATGACCTGCTGGTGCAGGGGGCAGAACCCTTATTCTTCCTAGACTATTTCGCTTGCGGAACGCTTTCGGTGGAGCAGGCCGCGTCAGTGATTCAGGGCATCGCCAAAGGCTGCGAGCTTTCCGGCTGCGCACTGATTGGCGGCGAGACGGCGGAGATGCCCGGTATGTACGCGCCGGGCGAATATGACCTTGCCGGGTTCGCCGTCGGCGCGGTGGAGCGCCATGCCATGCTGCCCCGTCCCGAGACGTTGGAGGCGGGGGACGTACTGCTGGGTCTGGCCTCGAGCGGGGTGCATTCCAATGGCTTCAGCTTGGTGCGTGCGCTGCTGGAGCATGCGGACATCGGCTTGGAGTCTGTGCTTCCGGGCGAGCTGAGCAAGAATTACCCCTCTATCGGCCAAATGCTGCTGGAGCCGACCAGGCTCTATGTGAAGCCCATGCTTCAGGTGCTGCGTGAAGTGAATACGGCGCATGAGGAGCACCGCCTCAAGGCCTTGGCGCATATCACCGGGGGCGGCCTCACCGAGAACCTGCCGCGCGCGCTGACGGAGGGCTTCAGCGCCGAGATCGACCTCGATGCGTGGGATCTGCCGCCGCTCTTCCGCTGGCTGCAATCCCTCGGCGACGTGGCCGAGGCGGAGATGCTGCGCACCTTCAATTGCGGCATCGGCATGGTGCTGGTCTGCGCGCCGGAGGCGGAAGAGACGATCCGCCAGACGCTAGAGCGGGCCGGGGAGCAGGTCTGGCGCATCGGCCGGCTGGCGGCGCAGGCCGGCGCGCCGCATGTGCGCTATCAGGGCAGCCTGTGACGCGCGCCCGTGTGGCCGTCCTGATTTCCGGCAGCGGCTCCAATCTGCAGGCGCTGATCGACGCGGCGTCCGCCTCTGATTACCCCGCCGAGATTGCCTACGTGCTCTCCAACAAACCCGACGCCTACGGGCTCGTGCGCGCCGCGCAGGCGGGCATTCCGACAGAGGTCGTGGAGCATGGCGCGTTTGCTACCCGCGAAGCGTTCGACGCGGCGATGCAGGCACGGCTGGAGGCGGCTAACGTTGATTATGTCTGTCTTGCTGGGTTCATGCGGCTGCTCACCCCCAGCTTCACCGAGGCCTGGGCGGGCCGGATGCTCAATATCCATCCCTCGCTGCTGCCCGCCTTTCCGGGCTTGCACACGCATCGCCGCGCGCTAGAAGCAGGCGTGCGCCTCAGCGGCTGCACGGTGCATTTCGTGACGCCGGAGCTGGATGCGGGGCCGATTCTGATGCAGGCAGCCGTCCCCGTGCGGGGCGATGATACGCCGGAATCATTGCAGCAGCGCGTCCACGCCACCGAGCACCGAATCTATCCGGCGGCCTTGGCCCTGCTGGCCTCCGGTCAGGCCCGGCTGGAGGCGGGGCGCGTGGTGCTGGCCCCGGAAGCGGAAGGCGTGGCCAGCGGGATACTGATCAGTCCGTCCGCACCTCGCTGAGGAACTGATCGACCTCGCGCCGCAGCGTTTCCGCCTCGGTGGAGAGCGCACGGGCGGCATCGAGCACCTGGCTCGCCGAGAAGCTGGCTTCCGAGGCCGAGCCGGTCACCTCCTCGATGTTCGTGGAGATGGTCTGCGTCTTCAGCGCGGCGGAGCCCATGTTGCTGGCGATCTCGCCCGTGACGGCGCTCTGTTCCTCGATGGCCGCTGAGATGGCCGCCGAATACTCATTGATGTGGTCAATCGCCGCCTTGATGGCCACCAGCGTGGTGATGACCTCGCGCGAGACGCCTTGGATGCTGGCGATCTGGCGCGCGATCTGGTCCGTGGCCTGCCCGGTCTGCCCGGCGAGGTTCTTCACCTCCGTGGCCACTACGGCGAAGCCTTTGCCCGCCTCCCCAGCACGCGCGGATTCGATGGTGGCGTTGAGCGCCAGCAGGTTGATCTGCCCGGCGATGTCCTGAATCATCTCCACCACGCTGCCGATCTGCTGCGCCGACTGCTCCAGCGACTGCGAGGTCGCATCGGCAAGGCGCACCTTCTCCACCGCTTCCTGCACCACGCGGGAGGATTTGGAGACCTGCTCGGTGATTTCGCGCACCGAGGCGGTCATCTCATCCGTCGCGGAGGCGACGCTCTGCACATTATGCGAGGTTTCGGTGGAGGCGGTGGCGACCGCATCCGCCTTCTGGCTCGCGGTGGCGATGGTATGGGACATGGTTTCCGCTGTCTGGTACAGCTCGGTGGCCGCGGAAGCGACAGAGTTGATGATGCCCTGCACGCGGCTCTCGAACCGTGCCGCCAGCGCCTGCATGGCCTGTTTCTTTTCTTCTTCCGCCCGCAACTTCGAGGCGGCCTGCTCGGCTTCCATCTCGCGTGTGCGGATGGCGTTTTGCTTGAAGATCTCCAATGCGCGGCCCATGTCGCCGATCTCGTCGATCTGCGTGGTGTAGGACACCTCGACGCCAATATCGCCCTCCGCCAGGCGGCCCATGGCCTGATTCAGCCCGCCGATGCGGCGCGACAGGGCGCGCGCATAAAGAATGCCGAGGATGGAGAAAAGCAGCGTTCCCACCCCGATGGCAATGAACGTGCTATTGCGGATTTCATGTGCCGTGGCCAGAGCATGGGCTTTCGTCACATCGGTCATCAGCGCGTAGCGTACACCCATGAACTCGAAGGGCTGGTAGGAGGAATAAACCTCCACCTTGCGGAAGCCCATGGTGAACTGCGCACCGCTTTCCCCCTTGAATGCCTTGTTGACGGTGACTGTATCCGCCACGGTCGTCAGAATGTCATTTGGCTCAGTCAGCGGGCTGTTGGTGCGCAGCTTCTTGTCGGCCCCCACCAGATACGCATGCCCGATGCCTTTCAGCGCCTTGCTGTTCATCAGGGAATTCAGGCGGTCCACCGGCATCTGGAACGCCAGCACGCCCAGGCGGTTGCCCTGCGCATCAAACACGGGCGTTGCGATGAAACTGGCTGCCACGCCATTACTGGGAGCATAGCTATTGAAATCGCTCAGGAAGGCTTCGCCCTTGGCGGCCTGCCGCGCCTTGCGGAAAACGACGCCCAGATCGCTGTCCTTCCACGGGCCCGACACCAGGTTGGTGGAAAAATCAGGTTCCTTGAACACGGTGTAGACGACATTGCCCTGCAGATCGATGAGGAACACGTCGTAATAACCGCGCTGGGTTTGCAGGTCGCGGAACCAGGGGTGGATGTCGCCATGGATCAGGCTGTAGGCGCTGCCGTCAGCGGCTTGGGTCAGTTCCTTGTTGCTGTTTTTGGGGTACCAGCGCTGCAGATACTGGGTGTGGTTCTGGCCGTCCAGGGCGTGCCATCCGTCGTTCAGGCGGCGTAGGGCCTGGATGGTATTCTCGCTTTCGGCCGTGAGGACCAGGTCTTCACGGATCGATTCCAGATAATCCTTCAGGCTTTGCGCCTTTTCCTCGCGGATGCCGACCACGCTTGTCTGCATGTCCTGCAGCGCGCTGTCATAGGTCTGTGAATAGGTCCACATCCCTGTCACGACTTGGGAAATCAGGACGCAACCACTGATGAATAGTGGAAGTTTTTGAGAAATACGCATGTCGGCTCCGGCGAAGTGAGATTCTACATGAATCCACTTCGCAGATTAGCCAAAGCCTATGAAGAAAGCGTGAACGAAGACGCCTGACGACAACCGGAGCGCGAAAAATTTACGCTTCTGTTACCGGCGGGGCTCAGCCGACGATTTCGAGGTCGCTGAAGAAGAAGCGGATTTCGTTGGCGGCGTTCTCCAGGCTGTCCGAGCCGTGCACCGAGTTGCGCTCGATGGACTCGGCGAACATCTTGCGGATGGTGCCCTCGGCGGCGTTGGCCGGGTTGGTGGCGCCCATGATTTCGCGGTGGCGCGCCACGGCGTTCTCGCCTTCCAGCACCTGCACCACGACCGGGCCGGAAACCATGTATTCCACCAGCTCGCCGAAGAAGGGGCGCTCCTTGTGCACCGCGTAGAACTCGCCAGCCTGGCGGCGGGAGAGGTGCATGCGCTTCTGGGCGATGATGCGCAGGCCTTTTTCCTCAAAGATCGCGTTGATCTTGCCGGTGAGGCTGCGCTCGGTGGCGTCCGGCTTGAGGATGGACAGGGTGCGCTCGGTGGCCATGGAAAATCTCCTTGAAATTGGCGGGCTGTGGTGATGTTGACGCGCCTTTAGCGGATTGCGCCCGCAATTGCAAGGATTAAGCAGAAACCCATTGCCCCATGCCGGAAAATACGCATCCTGATAGAAATTAATCCTTGCGGTACCTGCATGTGCAGATGGTGGTTTCTGGTGACGCTCGGCTTGGCCGCCTGCTCCGGCGAAACGCTGGAAAAGCTGCGGCAGGTGCAGCCGACGGGCAGTGCGTTCCAGCAGGCCCTGTCGCGTCATTACCTCGATTTTGCCGATCAGGAAGCCGCGCGTTTTGACTGGTGGAGCTCGCAGCATTTCGCCGCCAAGGGACTGGCCGCCGCGTATGGGGACGATGTGCAGCCGGAGAAGATGGAATACTGGAACCTCGAGATTCCGGATGCGCGGGAGCGGGAGGCGCTGGCACAGGCGCGCGCCTGGCTGATGGCGCACCGCGCGAAGGCGAACGCCGCGCCGGAGGATGTGGCCCGCGCGCAGGTTTATTTCGATTGCTGGATCGAGGAGGCGACCGAGATGGGCGCCTCCAAGGCCCGTGCCCATTGCCGCGAGGAGCTGGAAACCCTGCTGCTGAAGCTGGGCCCCGTCACCCATACCGCCGAGGGGGCCAAGGTGGGGGATCCGCTGGAAGCCGCGGACGTGACGCTCACCTATCTGGTGTTTTTCGACTGGGGCAGCACCGAGCTGAACCGCGAAGCCATGGAGGTGCTGGACATCATCCTGACCGACCTGCACAACGTCGATGATTATGAAATCGTGCTGAATGGTCATACGGATAGCAGTGGCACGCAGGCTGCCAACTTGGAGTTGTCCCTAAAGCGCGCCAAGCGGGTGGAGCGAGAATTGCATACTCAAGGTGTGCCGCCCGAGCTGATTTCCACCTATGCGTTTGGGGAGACGGACCCGAAGGAGGCTGCTCCTGATGGCACCCGCCGCCGCGCCAACCGCCGGGTGGAAGTGGTCATCAATTAACCCTTCGTGACGCCAGCGTTGCGATGCTTCCCATAAGCAATTGATATAAAAGCATCCCTTGCGAGGGCAGGCTTTCTCGCCTCCTCGGGTGGGCAGGGGCCCTGCGGCGCGTTGCCTTTGAAAATGCACGGAAATCATGCCTCTCATGCGGCAGGGAGATGTCACAAAATCTTCAACTTTGTTTGAGAGGGAATTGCTATAATTACGGCGGACTCATAGCTGGCAAGCAACGGTGGAACTACAAAAACAACCCAATGAGCCGATAGTCACGACGGATGCTCCCCCGCCTGCGGGAGGGGACGCGCTGTCGTCCGCCGTCGCGCCTTCCGCGCCCTATGCGGGCCTGAGCGAGAATGAGCGCCACGCGCTGCAAACCCCGCTGCACGCCACCGCCAAGGACGCCAAGACGCTGCTTCCTTACTTCGCCATCCTGCCCGCCGCCTGGGGGGTGCGCTACCTGGCGCGCGGCCCCATCGATACGCTGAAGGGCATTGAGAGCTTCGACTGGTTCCGCAGCGCACGTGCCCGGGTGATTGAGCCCGTCTTCAATTACTTCCGCGCTCACTATCGTCACGCTGGCCCGGTGGATGGCAAGCATGTCATCGCTACCGAAGAACAGCTTGTTAATCGGCTCCGCTCCATAGGTGAGGGCAAGGGAGAAGCCCACGATTGGATTACCAAAGTAAAAGACGATCTGGGTCGCGGCCAAAAAAAGGAATTCACCGACCTCCAGAAGCGGTTGAAGGACCGCTACAAGAACCTGATGCTTGACATGGCGTTTGATACCACGCTGGGCGCCTACATGTTCGGGGTGACGGCGACCTACGAGTACAACGTCTATAAGAATATCCGCAAAGTCTACGCGGAGGCCGTGGCGTACGAAGACGACAAGCGCCCCGAGGACATCCGCTTCTCGGACTTCCGTCATAGTCAGAATCGGCTGGTGCAGAACACCATGCAAAATTTCCGGGATAAAACCCGCTCACGTCTTGGTACCGATCTCGGGTTCTTTGGACGCTGGCTTGGCTTCGCGCACCCGTCGCTTAGCATGCTGAAGAATTTCAAGTTTGGCGAAACGATCGGCGGTCTCAAGCTTGCCCAGTCGCTGGGCTCCGTCTATACCCGCCGCAATACGATCTTTGAGGAAATCTGCTCGCTGATCGAAAAGAAGATCAACCCGATCCGGGGTATCAGCGAAAGCATCAACGAGTCCGACCTGATCGACATCTACCAGAATTACGCGCACACGATTGCGCCGCGCCACGCCTTCCACGATATCACCATCCACCAGCAAAGCGACGTCGTCGACTGGAAGCGTGCGGAAAGCGTGTTTGCGCTGGCTGCCGAGCTGATGAACCGCACCTACAAATACAAGCATAGCCGCGTGGACGAGCTGCCCGCCGAGCTGCGCGTGAAGGCGGACCCGGGCAATTTCACCCTGCCGAAATTCCTCTACCTCCTCGGCCATGACCTGATCGACCCCGCCAAGCCGGAACAGTCGATGGCGTATGTGCAGGTGGCCAACCAGTATGGCATGCAAGCGGTGAAACAGCTGCAGGCCTCGCTGGAAAAAGGCATGACGCTGGAAGAGGCGATCAAGCCCTACCACATTGATTTCTTTTTCCTCAAGCGGGTCGATGCGCGCCGGGCAGAAGAAGAGGCGGTGCGCCGCCAGCAAGCGGATCCCGCTGCTGCGCCGACCACGCGCGTGCAGGAAGGCGCCCTCTCGGAGCGCGTGCAGGCCGCGCCGACCCTCGGCATCTGATTTACCCCTCCGTTTGATTCTTGTTAAGCAATGGGTGCTAGGGTGAAGGGCATGCATGTTGCCGACACCCTGCCACTCATTGATTTGGACGTTTTCGCTGACGCTCGGGCGCTGCTGGAAGACGCCTTTGCCGAAATGGTGGCCTATTACCGCGACGATAGCCCGCGCCTGCTGGGGCAGATGCGCCAGTTGCATGCTGCGGGCGAGCGCGCCGAATGGGGCCGGCTGGCCCATACGCTGAAATCCTCCAGCCGCCAGCTTGGCCTGCGCCGCGTGGGCGAATGCGCCGCGCGGCTGGAGCAACTCGCGGCGGAACCCGCGCTGGAGGAGGAAGAGCAAGCCTTCGCCGCCTTGGCAGAGGCATTGAGCCTCACACTTGCCCAGCTCTCAAACGCGTGAAGCATTCGGCATTGTTCCATTAAGA
>DBAY01000020.1 GCA_002291925.1 Alphaproteobacteria bacterium UBA998
CTGCGTTATCTAGGACAGCCCCAAAAAGAAAGGGTGGCCCTTCGCCACCCTTTTCCCGCAAACCTGCTACCAAGGGACAGGTAGCTACTGGTCGCCTTCCGAGCGCATGCCGCCGCGGGACTGATCGCGGCCGATATTCTGCTGCGATTCCGAGGGGTGTTGCGTATTCTGTTGCATGGAGCCGGTCTGGTTGCCGGTGTTGGTATTCATGTTCAGTTCACGTTCATTGCGCGGCATGGAGAAACTCCCGTTGGGTTGGACGCGTGCGGTCGGCACCACACGCATCACAGGCTAGCGGGCGCGGAATCTTTTTTCCGCGCCCGCCCCAGCGATGCCGCGTCAAGAACGGCGAAACAAACGGTGTGGCTGCAAGGCCTGCTTGAGAGAAGCGCAGCCACATACCCCCTCCCCAGTAGGGGGAGGCGAAACGGTTGTACGCGTTTCGGGGTGGGGGCATATGGGTACGTTTGACGTATCCTCACGCCCCCCTCCGATTCTCTCCCCTACAGGGGGAGGGGCTGCTCTTCCCCCTCCATTCGAGGGTTAGGGCGAAAGCCCTACACCGCAAGGCGCAGCAGCTTGATGGCTTCGTAGTTCACCACTTCGCCACCCACGCGCTTGGTGGTGTAGAATTTGATGAACGGCTTGTCGGTGAACGGGTCACGCAGGATGCGTACGCCCGTGCGGTCGACGATGAGGTAACCGGAGCGGAAATCGCCCACCGCGACGGAGAGCGAGCTGGCCGCCGCCACCGGCATGTCGGCCGCATGCACCACCGGCACGCCAAGCAGCGTCTCCGGCGCACCCGCGGCCAGGCCCGGCTGCCAGAGATATTGGTCGTTGGTGGTGCCCTTCAGCAGGCGCACGGACTGCACCACGCTGCGGTTCATCAGGAAGGTGGCGCGGCGGGCATATTCGTCCTTCAGCGCATAGAACAGACGGATGAGGCTGTCGCCGGTCACCACGGCGGAGGTGCCGGAGTTGATCTGCTGGATCTGCCCCCAGGCGGTGCCTGCCGGGTAGCTCAGGATGCCCTGCGGCTGGCCCGAGCCGGTGCCCGTGATGAAGGCGGTGGATTCCAGCCGGGCGAAACGGTCGCCGACTTTTTCCGCCACCCACTGCTCGATGTCGATGGACGAATCGTCCACCAGCCGCTGCGTTGCCTTGGGCTGCGCGAACATCTCATGCACCGCGATGGAATGCTTGCCGACGTCCGGTGTGGCGGTATCTGCGCGGGCGCCCATCTCGGAGACCCAGCTGGCGCCCATTTCCTGCGGGTCCTCGATGATGTCGAGCGTGTCGCTGGAGATGGTCTCGACGGAAGCCAGTTGGCGCAGCGGCGAGGACTCATTGACAATGCGCACGATGCGCTCGCTCATCGCGTTGGTGACGAGGAAGCCGCCATCCGCGTCGATGCCGCCGGAGAGCGTCTTGGTCTGCAGATGCTCCAGCCCGGCGTCCATGCCCTTGCGGAGGTACATGCGAAAGGCCTTGCTGTAATCCGAGTCACGGCCGTGCGCGGACTTCTCCTCGCCGAACGCGGCGGCGGGGCGGCTATAGGCCGTCTCGAGCTGGTCGACGCGCGACTTGTAGCTGTCGAGCGCCTGGTTGATGCGGCTTAAGTGCTCGTTGTAGAGCGGGTCGGCCTGCCCCTTCTTCTCGATTTCACGCAGGCGGGCGTCGTTGACCTGCTTGAACTGCTCCCACGCGCTGCCGAGCTGGTGCACGCGGTCGGTGATTTCCGAAAGACTCATCGTATGGTTCTCCCTGTCAGTGATGATGCAGGGATGGTTGCGGAGGATACGGGTGCCGGGAAGGGGTTTGGTGGGTGGTGATTGGAAAAGAAAAATGCACCGCCCCCACTCCGCCCTCATGGTGAGCCTGTCGAACCATGACGTGTGGCGCGGGGAAGGGCCTGTCATCCTTCGACAGGCTCAGGATGAGGAGCGGGGGTGGGAATCTAGCCAGGTATGTCACCCCGCACGTGGTATGCGGGGGTCTCCTAGCATAACGATGAAGATCCTGCGCAGCCTACGGCTCGCAGGATGACGGCTGAAACCTTCCCCCTCAAAGCTCCTCCCTTGATTAATCAACCACACCCGCTATCTATAGCGCATGACCGAAGCTCGCGCCCTTGAAACCCTCGCCAACCGCCAGTTCCATCCGTTTATCGGGCCGATTCACTGGCTGGGCATCGCCACGCTGACGAAGAAGGAAATCTGGCGCTTCGCCAAGGTGTGGAACCAGACCATCCTCGCGCCGGTGGTCACAACGATGCTGTTCCTCGCCGTACTGAACCTCGCCATGGGCCGCGCGCATGACATGGTGGAGGGCATCTCCTTTGACCGCTTCGTCGCGCCGGGCCTCATCATGATGGCCATCGTGCAGAACGCCTTTGCCAACACCTCCTCCTCCCTCATGCTCGCCAAGGTGCAGGGGGTCATCATCGATCTGCTGATGCCGCCGTTCAAGGGTGTCGAGATCGTGGCCGCCATGGTGACGGGTGGCGTGGTGCGCGGGCTGGTGGTTGGCATCGCAGTGGCGCTGGCGGTGTATGCGTTCGTGGAGCCGTCGCTGCATTCGCTGCCGCTGTTGGTGTTTTACGTCATCGCGTCCAGCATGATGCTGGCGACGCTGGGCGTGCTGGGCGGCATCATCGCGCAGTCCTTTGACCAGATGGCTGCGCTGACCAATTACATCGTGACGCCCCTTTCCTTCCTCTCCGGCACCTTCTACACCATCCAGCGCCTGCCCGAATTCTGGCAGCAGGTGAGCCACCTCAATCCGTTTTTCTATATGATAGATGGATTCCGCTACGCCATCACCGGCCACGCCGATGGCAATATCACGGTGGGCGTGCTCACGCTGTCCCTCACCAATCTCGTGCTATTGTGGTGGGCGCAACGCGCCATCTCGCGCGGCTGGCGATTGAAAACATAGAAGAAAATTCTTATATAAATAAGCTTGCCAAGCTCTGAAGATTTGGTCTAGGTTATCCACATAAAGGCCTAATAAGTTCGCGCGCGAAATGAATCCCTGATGTTTTCACACCCCGGAGCACATGGATTCCCGAAGACTGGAGCTTATTGTTAGATCCTTAAAATATAATTAATAAAAAGAGGCAGGCGTATGACGGCACCCGCGGACGCGATTTCTTTCGGATTTGCCTTCTCGCATGCCTCCGCCTCGCCGAGTGCCTCGTTTGCTGACAGCCAGCTTCTCGCCAAGGAAGCCTTCCTGCAGGTGCATGCCGTGCGGCCCTCGCAGCCCGCGCAACTGGCGACGGTGCGCATGGTGACGCAAGCGCTGGAGCGCGCCGCCAAGCACCCGGAATTCGCCCGACTCGCACCAGCGAAAAAGATGGAAGCCGCCGTCCGACTCACCAAGCAGTTTGCACTCTATGACCAGCTCACCCACGCGCTCGACAGCCTTCGCAACAACGTAGGCACGGCGACCTACCAGCTTCTCTCCAATGCCTTCGACACAGGCTTCGACGCCCTGCAATGCGTGCTGGACGCCAACTGCCCGCAGACCCGCATCCTCACCGGCGAAGGCGTCGGCCACGAGATCATCCACGCCGGCCCCGGCGGAACCTTCGCGGGGAATGCGTAAGGTTACTTATTAGGTTTGCCCCTGAGTGTTTGTTGGATGCCCCTGGTACGCGCCTCCTGCACTCCGTAAGTAAGCGTGGCTTCGCCAGCTCATGGCTGACTTGGACATGCTGTCCTCAACTCACAGGTAATAGTAGCCGTCATCCTGCGAGCCTGAAAGGCTGCGCAGGATCTCCCTCGTGACGCACAGAGATTCCGGGCACGCTTGCGCGTCCCGGAATGACGGAGAGTAGAAAGAATGTCACCCCGCATTTATTGCGGGGTCTCCTCGTATGGCATGAAGACCCCGCAATGAATGCGGGATGACAGCGTAAACGTCATTGCGAGCACCAGCGAAGCAATCCAGTGCCTCGCCACAAGGCCTCCTACCCCCACAGCACTGTTAGGGCGCGGTCGAGGGCGCGGGCGAGGCGGGCGGTGGCCGTGGCATCCTCCCCTTTCACCACCGTCACGCGGGCGGCGTCGTTGGCGGGGAAGGTGACGAGCGAGATCTCCCACAGATCCACCTTCGCCAGCAGGCGCACGCCGCTATCCGCGTCGATGCGATAGCGCACCGGCGAGTAGCCAATGCTAAGGCCGGAGACGACGCCCTCCTTCAGCAGCGCATAGGCCTCGCGGGCGCGGGCGATGTCCATCAGCAGGCGGCCGCGCACGTAGAGCCCCTGCTCGTCCTCGCGCAGTTCCTCGATGACGCCGATGGGCTCCTTCGCATCATGCTGCCAGAGCAACTTCACGCCCCGGCTCTGCGTGCGGATGGAATCGAGGAAGGCCCCCGGCAGCACCATGTCGCGCTGGCTGTCCACGAGGTTGAACACGCTGCCATACCCGGCGAAGATGCCGGTGGCATCCAGTTCCTTCACCTCCAGCCGGCAATCAAGCAGCTTGCGCTCGCGTACCGTCCTGGAAATCTTGCGTTCGTAATGGTTCATATGGTTCTCCCTTCGTCCGTCATTGCCTGAATCGCGCATGCAATTCTAAAGCCTGCCCCGCACTTGTTTCGGGGGCAATCCAGTCCGGCGGAACGGCTGGCTGGATTCCCCTTGAATGTGCTGTCACACATTCGGGGAATGACGGGTTTGAAATATTCGTTACGCCGTTGTCCGCACCCCATACCCCACCGCCGCGCGCTTCTCGTCCTCGGTGAGGAAGTCGGCGTGGCGGAGGCGCTCCCACAGGCTTTCGCGGCGGGGGCTGAGGGCGCTGATGTGATCCGTATCCGGCTACAGCTCCAGAGCTAAGCCGAACTGGCGGCCGAGCCATACCTCCATCGCGTTCAGCGTCGATTGCACCAGCGGCAGGATGGTCTGCTCCCACAAGGCGAGCCGAGCCTCGGCGAGGTTGGAGTAGGTGTTGTCGCCCGGAATGCCCAGCAATTGCGGTGGCACACCGAAGGCGAGCGCGATGTCGCGCGCGGCGGAGTGCTTGGCCTGGATGAAATCCATGTCCTTCGGTGAGAGGCTCATCTCGCGCCAGTCCAGCCCGCCTTCCAGCAGCATCGGGCGGCCCGCATTGTCCGGCCCGCTGAACTGCTCGTCGATCTGCTGCTTCAGCCGCGTGAACTGATCTTCCGAGAGTGCCGCCCCGCCTTCCAGCTTCACCACCAGCGCGCCGCTCGGACGCGCGCCGTTCTGCAGCAGGGCCTGATTCCATGCCGCCGCCTGATTATGCTGATCGATGCTGTAGGCCGCCGCCTCCACGGGCGAGAGGCCGTACCAGTCCTGGCTGGGGTGGAAATCCTTCAGGTGCAGGATGCGCGACGCGCCGGTGAGGCGGTCAACGGGATAATCGCGCTCCTCGCCTTCCACCTTGTAGCGGTAGGCGGCGGGCATGCCCCCGGCCCCCGCGATAATCTGCACGCGGTCCGGGCGCAGCAGATGCAGCTCGCGCGGCACCTCGCCAAACGGGCCGACGGACTGCACATACGCATTGCCGCCGATGAGCCGGTAGCTGTAGAGATTCTCGAAGAATTGCTGGCCGGAGAGCGCCGGGTTCGGCTGGGTGAGCAGCTGGCGCAGCAGCGGCAGGTTCACGGGGCGCTTCGTGCCGTCGGCGAGCCGCTCGAAGGCCACGACGGGCACGCTGCCCGCGCCGCGCGCGATCATGCCGATGGCGCGGTAGGCGACGACGTTGCGCCGATAGGCTTCCTCGGCGAATTTCAGGTAGCTGCGCCCGCTCCACACCGGCTGGCCGGGTGGTTGGACGTAGGCCTTCACCGAAGGGATATAGGGCTGCTGTTTGCGGGATGAGAAAAAGGAGAACGCGCGCGACACGGCGCCGCGCCCACGGGGGGTCGGGGTCATGGATGTACCTGTGAAGAAAAAGGTTGAAAAGCCGGGACGGACTAGCGGCCAGTCTGGTGGCTGGGGCTCTTGACCTGTAAGGCAACGCCAAGCGTTTCTAAATCCTCACGCGGCATGAGAAGGCGGTTGCCCGCGACTTCATGTTTGCCTGAGAGCACGCCTTTGTCTTTCAGAAACGCGAGCTGTCCCAGCAGACCAGTGCGCAGCGCACCCAGACGGCTGAGGTCGGCCATATGTGCATCGTTGATGCCGGATGTGTTCATGGTGTGAGCAAACGGTTTGCCGTGGCGAATGCTTTGCACGAGGCGGTCATCGACCAGCGGCTGCCAGGTGAGGCGGGAAAGTATCTGCGCGGCGTGGCGTGAAGTGGGTGTGCTGAGCAAGGCATCGGCTTCGCTCGATGCGGAGGCGGCGTGTGCCGCGGGTTGCAAAAGGGCGGTGGCAAGCATAGCAGAATCTCCGTTTAAGGACGTTGCTGTCTTAGCAGTATCCGCCTCTGCCCCTGCCCGGAAGGGTACATCTGCTCTCCCCTTCGCAGACAGCAGATCTTTCGTGACAGCGGGAGAATTGGATGTGGCAATACCGTGCATAAAACGCTCCTTTTTTCGTGCGTTTATACGCTATTTTGGCATTAGCATTGATGAATTATTTATGACAGGGCCACTTGGGAGTGAGCCGGCGCCGTGCGTCGCCTCAGCGATTCCTGATAAATTTCGATTTCCTCAGGCGTCAGGGGGGCATCGCCCGCCGTATCCGCCGCACCCTGATGGCGTAGGGCTTCCCATTCCAGCTCGGCCCATTTGATCTGCACCTGCGCCAGCTTCATCAGCGCGGTGGTGGCGCATTCACGCTCGCCCCACAGGCGGCCGGACGGGCTGGGCGCGGTCTCATCGCCGGCATCCAGCGCGCGGGCGATGCGGCGCTGGTGCGTTTCCAGCACGCGTTGCTGGTGCCGCACCAGCCGCAGGAATGAAGAAAAACTCGCCGACATGCCCCGAGCTTAGCGGGGCGGCGGCGAGGCCCGGAAGAGCCGCCGTCTTAATTGCTGAAAGGGTTGTTGAAGACGAAGTTGTAAACCGCGTAGCCGACGATGCCGAGGATCAGCGCGATGACGATGGGAACAGGGCTCAGACGCATGGAAATACACTCACCGAATGGTTATTTTTGTACATCAACTCATAAATGATTTCCCCTGCGAGACAAGCGATAGGCTGCCATGGGGCCATCGCAGCCGCTGGTTTTTACGCGGTTTGTCACCTTTTTGCGCTGGCACCGGCGGCCGGAACCCCCGGCGCGCCTAGCGCCGCTGGTTCGGCCCCCGCCCCTGCCCGCTCTTTAGCGGGCGGCGCTTGCGGGGCGCCCCGGTGCCCGGTGCCGCGCGCCAGCTGCAATTGCGCTCCAGGCAGGCGCGCACCATGCGGCGGACATATTCCGGCTCAAATCCGGCATGGTGGCAAACGGTGTAAAAATCCTGCGACGTCCCGCGCAGCCAGATCAGCGCTTCCTCACGCGCCTGGATGTTCTCCTTCTTGTGGCTCATGCAGGCCGCATCCATCAGCGCCTGCAATATCACCGCCCGCCAGACCCCGCGTTCGCCGCGCACCGGATCATAGGGTTCATGATCCGGCTCGATGGCGGCCGGGGATCGCCCGCCCCCGAGCGGCACGGCAGCCGGCTGGAACGCCAGCAGCGGCGCCGAGGGCGCAAAGGAAATAACCTGTTGGGCAGAACTGTTCATGTCGGGCTCCCTTTGTATGTGCGGCCCATTTTCGGGCGGCGATGATGTTGGTGTCTCTCCAGACCGGGGTGGGCGCATCATGGCGCAACCTTTCTTATGATGTAAACAGATGTTTTCACTACTTATTGGTGCATTTCTTGCGGCTAACTGCGCCTGAATTCACTCTAGACGCCACTCTGGCGAATCGGCAGGGCGCTAGGAAGGGTAAAAAATCATCGCGCTGAAACAGCCGATTGCCTGCCGATTATCCATACGATTGTACATGTGTCCCCTCCCGGCCGGACAAAGGGAGAACTACACTCAGGCATGAGTGATACCGACGTCCCCCCGTTTCCCACCCGCCGCGCCTTTGACGCGCTGCTGCGCCATGACCTCAGCGCCTTCATCGCGCGCACGTTTCACACGGTGAATCCCGGCACGCCGTATCTGCCGAACTGGCATATCCGCCTGATCGCCGATTACCTGGAAGCCACGCGCCGCAGCGAGATTACGCGGCTGCTCATCAACATGCCCCCGCGCATGATGAAATCGCTCTGTGTCACGGTAGCCTGGCCAGCCTTCCTGCTCGGCCATGACCCGGCGGCACGCATCCTGGCCGCCAGCTATTCGCAGTATCTCGCGCTCAAGCATGCGCAGGATACGCGGCTGGTGGTCGGCAGCCCGTGGTTCGCGCGGGCTTTTCCCGCCTTCCGCATCGCGCCGGGGCAGAATGAGAAGCACAAATTCCTCACCACAAGGAACGGCTTCCGCTTCGCCACCTCCACCGGTGGCGCGGCCACCGGTGAGGGCGGCGATTTCCTCATCGTGGACGATCCGCTGAGCCCGCTGCAGGCTGCCTCGGCCACCCACCGCGAGCAGGCGCTGCGCTGGTTCGACCAGACCTTCTCCACCCGGCTGAACGACAAGAAACGCGGCCGCATCGTGGTGGTGATGCAGCGCCTGCACGCCGAAGACCTCAGCGGCCACCTGCTGGAGCGCGGCGGCTGGGAGCATCTCTGCCTGCCCGCGCAGGCGGAGCGGCCGCAACGTTTCTTCATCAACGGCCATTTTTACGAACGCGGCGCGGGTGATTTGCTGCACCCCTCCCGCGAGGGACCGGACGAGCTGGCCCGCGCCGCGCGGGAGCTCGGCAGCTTCGGCTATGCCGCGCAATACCAGCAGACACCCATGGCCGAGCAGGGGGGCATGATCGAGCCCGGCTGGCTCCGCCGCTACCGCGAGCCGCCGGACGCGGAAGGCACGCGCATCGTGCAGAGCTGGGACACCGCCATCAAGTCCGGCGCGGGGCATGATGCCAGCGCGTGCCTCACCTTCGGCGAGCGGGACGGCATGTTCTACCTGCTGGAGGCCTTCACCCTGCGCGCCGAATTCCCCGCCCTGCGCCGCGCGGTGCTGGCGCAGGCGGAAAAGTGGCAGCCGGAGGCGATCTTAATCGAGGACAAGGCCTCCGGCCAGTCGCTGCTGCAGGATCTGCGCAGCACCACGTCCCTGCCCGTCATCGGGCTGCTGCCCAAGGGCGACAAGCGTACGCGGCTGGCCGCCTGCTCCCCGCTGATCGAAGCCGGGCGGCTGCACCTGCCGCACCACGCCGCGTGGCTGGAAGCGTTCGAGCGCGAATTATTCGCCTTCCCCCACGCGCCGCATGACGATCAGGTGGATGCGCTCAGCCAATTCCTGCAGTGGCGGCGTGGGTCAGCAAGCATCCCTCGCCTGCGCTTCTTGTAGCCTAAATGTGACAGCATTGTGACAAACATTCTGTGAAATTAGATAAAAAATACACCTTTTATGTCAATAAAATCAATCATTTATTTCATCTCTATATGGCAAATAATTGATTTGCAGCAGAGGAGTTTTTTGCTATTCTAATTGTAGCTGGAGATACCAGCGTAACCTGGGTGTGTGAGCACATCCCCTTTATTGACGGAGTAAAGTCATGAAAAAGTTTGCATCCTTCCTGAACGACGAGTCTGGCGCGACCGCTATCGAATACGGCCTCATCGCCGCCCTGATCGCTGTGGTGATCATTGCTGCGGTGCGCACCATCGGCACCAACCTGAATACCACTTTCACCAACATTGGCAGCAACCTGAACACTGCCAATTAAACCGTTTCGTACACTTAAAAGCCGCTCTCACCATGAGAGCGGCTTTTTTGTGTTTGTATCATAGGAATTCACAAAAGTTTCATACTCTGGAAAGCAGACGGTGCCTATAATTGACTCAATTTAGGACAATACAATGCCACTTAACTCTACGTGTTTTGAAGCTTTGCCAAAGGCCGCCGGGCCTGTAACCGCTACCCACAACGTCATTTGCGCAATCCCATTGGATTTGCCGCTTTCACGCCATGTTCGCCATGCCCTTCGCAACGAGCCGGTCCCCGAACCTGGCTCGCCGGAGATGGCACAGCAGCAGGAAAATGACGGAAACATGGATGAGGCGTGGAATCAGGCAGCCTCCAAAGCGGAAAAAGACGGCAAGCTCTGCTCGGAAGCGATAGAGAAGCAGCTGAAGGAGGCCGCCGCCCACGCCATTGCCACCATCCTTTCTGGCGGCATGCAGAAATCCACCGACCCTGCTATCGTGCGCGCCTTGGTGCGCGAGGTCATGCAGGAAATCCAGTTCCTGCGCGGCCAACCGCACAAGAGCGCGGCACATCTGAATGGCAAATTAGAATTTGTGCAGAAGAATGCTCTCAAGCGCCGTGATCAGCTCGTTGGCTACCATAACCGCAAAGCCGAGCAGGTCGAGGAAACCAAGCGTCACGCAGGTCTCGGCATGGTGTTGGGACTCCACGAAAACTCTTCAGTCATGCAGGATAACGACGCTTGGCTGAGCCAGATTCGTGACCCTGAGCATGCCTTCCATACGCATCACACGCACTGATTGCCACGTTTTTGCCGCAGATGATTGAATTCCCCCGCGAATCCTCATCAATCACCCCGTTTTCTTGACGGCACCGCTTCTGCCATTTAGGCTTTACCCATTAACTTGCCATTGCTGCCATGGACGATTCCAAACGCTCCTTTGTCGATAAGCTGATTGCCCAGAAAGGCCACTTGGTCCACAAGCTCAAGGCCAAGGACTCCACGGGTCGCTGGGCCTATTATTTCGTGCTGGTGGAGGCCCCGCGCGAGCAGGCCTTCATGGAAGCGCTAAAGTCGCAGGAATCTATCGACCTCGAGGATTACGGCAAGGTCATCGCTTCCTGCTACGGCGAGGAACCCAACGCGCAGGTGAAGCAACTGCTGAAGGAAAAATACGGGTTCGAAGTGTAAACCTGTTCATTCCTCTTTCGAAATCAAACGCTCACGCATAAAGTTTCTGAGATTCCCACTTTCATGGGAATACCAAGCATGTATAAAGCGCTCATGCTGACCGATCCCCTCCCCTTGGCCCAGGCCCTGATCCGCGAACCGAGCGTGACGCCGCTTTCGGCGGGCTGTTTCCTGTTTCTGCAGGAATGGCTGGAGCAGCTTGGCTTCACCGTCTGGCGCAAGGTGTTCGAGGAGGCCGGGCATCCTGCCACCGAGAACCTCTATGCCCGCCGCGCCGGGCGCGGGCCCAATCTCTGCTTTGCCGGGCATAGCGACGTGGTGCCGCCGGGCGATGCGTCGAAATGGTCGCACCCACCCTTCGAGCCGGTCATTAAGGAGGGCTATCTCTACGGCCGCGGCGCGGAGGATATGAAAGGGGCCATCGCCTGCATGGTGGCGGGTGTGGCGCGGTTTCTGGAGCATCACCCGGACGAGGCGCCGACCCTTAGCTTTCTTCTAACCGCCGATGAGGAGGGCGACGCCGTCAACGGCACGAAGAAAGCGCTGCACTGGCTGACGGAAGAGCTGGGCGAGCGGATCGATTACTGCCTCGTCGGCGAGCCCACGAACCCGACTTATCTTGGCGAAATGGCAAAGATCGGCCGCCGTGGGTCATTGCTGGCCAAACTGACCGTACGGGGCCGCCAGGGCCACGTGGCTTATCCGCACCTGGCCGATAACCCCATCACCCGCTTAGTGGCGATGCTGCACGCGCTGAAGGAAAAGCCCATTGATGCTGGCAATGCGTGGTTCCCGCCAAGCAATCTGGAAATGACCTCCATCGACGCCGCCAACCCGACGCATAACCTGATCCCGGCAACGGCCACGGCGCATTTCAACATCCGCTTCAATGACGGCTTCACCGGCGCACAGATGCAGGAATGGGTCCGCAAACGCTGCGAGGCGTTGGGCGGCGCGTATGAGCTCTCCATGCGCGTCTCCGGCGAATCCTTCCTCTCCCCGCCCGGGCCTTTAAGCGAGGCCTTGGTGCGCGCCTGCGAGGCGATCACCGGCCACACCCCGGCCCTCTCCACCACCGGCGGTACGTCAGACGCCCGCTTCATCCGCGAATACTGCCCCGTCATCGAATTCGGCACCACCGGCTTCACGCCGCACCAGGTGAACGAGCGCGTCGAAGTCGCCGTGCTGGAGCAGCTGACGGACGTCTATGCGCGATTTATTGGGGAGATGACAGCAAGTTAAAGCAGCCAAGCCTGCTTTGTGACTTGTCATCCTGCGAGGCGAAGCCTGCGCAGAATCTCCCTCGTGACGCGGTGAGATTCCGGGCACGCTTCGCGTCCCGGAATGACGCGAAAAATAAGCCTAATCCATTGCCCGAATCCCCTTGGGGCGCTATACCGCGCGCATGGAAACTTCGCCGCTTCTCAACGTCTACCGCCGCTCCGATGTCGTCATGGCGCGGGGGGAGGGCGTGTATCTGTATGATGACGCGGGCAAGCGCTATCTGGATTTCGCGGCGGGCATTGCCACCAATGCGCTCGGGCATGCGCATCCGGCGCTGGTCAAGGCGCTGCAGGCGCAGGCGGCGACGCTGTGGCATTGCTCCAACGCCTACCACACCCCGCCGCTCGATGATTTCGCCGCCGCGCTGACGCAGGCAAGCGGCTTCGACAAGGTGTTCTTCGGCTCCTCTGGCACAGAGGCGGTGGAGGCGGCGCTGAAGATCCTCCGCCGTTACCAGTACATGCGCGGTGAGACGAAGCGCACGCGCTTCATCGTGGCGGAAGGCGGTTTCCACGGGCGCACGATGGGTGCGCTCTCCGCCTGCGGCCACGCCAGGAGCCGCGAGGGATTCGAGCCGCTCGTGCCGGGCTTCGACGTGGTGCCGTTCAACGACATCGCGGCGCTGGAAGCGGCCATCACGCCAGAAACCGCGGCCATCTTCGTGGAAACCATCCAGGGCGAAGGCGGCGTGCGTGCGCACTCGCCGGAATATCTGCAGGCCGCCCGCCGCCTCGCCGATGCGCATGGCCTACTGCTGGCGCTTGATGAAATCCAGTGCGGCTATGGGCGCACGGGCACGCTGTTTGCGTTCGAGACGATGGGCGTGCGGCCCGACCTCGTCACCGTCGGCAAGGGCATCGGCAATGGCTTCCCGCTGGCCGCCGTGCTGATGACGGAGCGCGCCGCCTCCGGCATGACGCCGGGCAGCCACGGCTCCACCTACGGCTCCAACCCGCTGGCGATGGCGGTCGGCGGCGCGGTGTTGGGCATCCTCACCGCGCCCGGATTTCTGGCAGAGGTGCGCCGCATCGGGGCGCATCTGCAGGCGGAGCTGCAATCCCTCGCCCATGATTTCCCGCACCTCTACGCCGAGGTGCGCGGCACCGGCCTGATGCTCGGGCTGCACCTGCAGCCGGGCGTCGACAAGTACGCCCTCGCCACGCGCCTGCGCGAATCGGGCCTGCTCGTCACCCCCGCCGTGACGGAAGTGTTGCGCATCGTGCCCCCGCTGATTATCGATGAAACAAAAATAGCAAAGGCCATGCGTATATTACGCATGGCCTCGAATAAAAATGCAAATAAGTTACATTCTACCACTTAAGAAGCGAGGACGCTCAGGAACGACACCGTTAGGCGTTTGCGGAGTTGGGAGAAAATCGTATCCGGCTCCATCTTGCTCCATGCAGGCATCAAAAACTTTATTATGAATGTGTGCTGCTGCCATACCACCACCCAGCCTTTCAGGATAAGGAGAAATAGCAACACCTCCACTTGTTGAACCGGCATTTGCTCCATCAACATCGTTACGGTTCACAAGCCCTCTGTAAGCTTCGTGATAAAACTGGCGGGCAGCATTCATGCAGCGCTGGATTACATTAGGCTGAGTTACACTTACGTTGGTTCTATTCATCTCAGACATCTCTAAAACTCCTAATCACAAGGTTGAAATTATTAAATTGGCAAGGGCTAAATAAGCAAAACCAAATGAAAAGATAAAGTTAAAGAATTATTAATTATAGTTAAATCTTTTGATTTTTTTCTTGACGCTTTTAAAATTTTGATGTGAACGCCGTTTGTTATCAGTTTTTCTATGCATAAAGTTTGCTACAAAAAATTCATATGCCCCCCCTGCGCCATTTTATTGATCTGAAGGACATCGACGCCATGACGCTGCGCGCGATGATCGACATGGCGCGCGAGATGAAGGCGGCGCGGCGCGAGCGGCGGCCGCATCCGATGCTGACGGGCCGCAAGCTGGCGATGATTTTCGAGCGCAACTCCACGCGCACCCGCGTCTCCTTCGAAGCGGGCATGCACGAGATGGGCGGGCAGGCCATCAACCTCACCGCCTCCGACCTGCAGCTCGGGCGCGGCGAGAGCGTGGCCGACACGGCCCGCGTGCTGTCGCGCTATGTGGACGCCATCATGATGCGCGGCGATCACCAGAAAGTCGCCGAGCTGGCCGAGTTCGCCACCGTGCCCGTCATCAACGGCCTCACCGAGCGCGTGCATCCCTGCCAGCTGATGGCCGATGTGCTGACCTTCGAGGAGCATCGCGGCCCCATCCGCGGTGCGGTCATCGCGTGGATCGGGGATGGCAACAATGTCGCGAATTCATGGATCACTGCGGCGGTGAAATTCGGCTTCACCCTGCGCCTCGCCTGTCCGCCGGAGCTGGCGCCCTCGCCGGATTACCTCGCCTACGCCCGCGCCCACAACGCGAGCGTGTACCTCACCGACAACCCGCGCGAAGCCGTCGCGGGGGCGGACGCGGTGACGACCGATACGTGGGTCTCCATGGGCAACGAGAATTCCGAGACGCGCCGCCGCCTGCTGACGCCCTTCCAGGTGGATGCGAAGCTGATGGCCGAAGCCAAGCGCGAGGCGATTTTCCTGCATTGCCTGCCCGCCCATCGCGGCGAGGAAGTCACCGCCGACATCATCGACGGCCCGCACTCCGTGGTGTGGGACGAAGCCGAAAACCGCATGCACGTGCAGAAAGCCATCCTGCACTGGTGCGTGGGGAATTAGCGCTTATGCCTCTCAAAGCATAACCCCTTAGTAATTATTTGTTTTCCAGCACACCATAAACTTTAATAAGCCAGATGGCTTGTTAACAAATACTTCATCCTCTCTGTGCTAGTTTTATGAATTAGCAGGAGCTTAGCTCATTGTAAGATGGAAATTAATTTATGACATCTCCTTATTCCGAGCAGGCGCGTCAGAATTTTTTACGCTTATATTACGCATTGGAGAGTGTTTCTTCAGAAACTGTAGAAGCACAACTGCCTCAATCCCTAGTCCCGCATTCTGCTGATTGGCTTCAGGCGCTTGACGAGCATTATGAGGTAATTCAGGAGGTGATGCGGATTACGCTTCATCAAACCAACCCTCAACAACGAGAAATACTACTCAACGAATTACTGCAGCGTGTAGAGAAAAGTAATCATGGCCAAAATAATGGACTTACTTCTGAGGTCTTAAAAGATATTTATCTACCTGCTATTGAAGATTACACAGAGCGTATACGTAAGGCGCGGGCTGAAGGGGATAGATACTTTGAAACCTATCTTTCAGCACAGGCAGATTTCGTTCGTCCGGCGCAAACATACAAAGAAAACGCAGCTGCAGCCTATGTGGCGGAGCGATTTCCCTTCGCCACGCCTTATGGGATTGGCGTGCGTATGGGCGAATATGCAGTTGTCCGAAGCAATGACCCCGAAATACCGGATTTTATTGCAACCGACTATCTTTTGGACTGTCAGGCTCTCGTTCTCACGGGGCAGGCCGAAGGACAGCCTCGCATCACTGTCATCTCCCATATTGATGCTGTTACCCACCCAAACACAGCGGTTGCAGAATTGCTTGCAGAATTCCCTCCAGGCTACCGGGTTGAAGCTGGAATTTTTAGCAGCGGCCAATCCTTAAACCCCGCAATTAGCGGTATGCTGGTGAATTCTTACCTTGCCATTGACCTCATTGAGGCTCTGCGGCAATCAGGACGTGTGGATCAGGTGTCGCATCAATTGAATAGCGCCTCCACGGTAGCTGTAGATATCCGCACGGGCAGCATTCTCACGACAAACACGCCTGAAAATCAGCAGACGGGCTACCGCATAACAGACGAGCTCCCGATTAACATCGCATTTGCCTCAGATGTTCGCCAGCACGAACAAGAGCATATTACCGAGCAAAGTGATCGATTGCTTCTTTGGAAACGGATAAGAAACGCTTCGGAGACAGAGCCATTTCAGCCAACCGGGAGACTCGTTCGCACATTCTCATCGCATGAGTCACCCCTCGCCGAACCTTCACTGCGCAGGGATCTTGCGCAAGCCGCTGAGGACGGCGCCATCACACATGATGAATTATCTCAGGTAGTTCGTCGAATCGGAAATGTTCTCTCTCGTGAAGGCCTGTGTTATCGCCTCGAAGAGCAAGGCAGCGACTTGATGATGGAGATTAGAGATTCCAGCAAACACATTGCTTCACACACTTTACCACTTGAGATTTCCCCACATGCCGGAACAGGCAACTGCTCGAATCTTCGATGAAAATCTTTATCCTACAAACATAGTTTTCATCAGGTCGCGAGGGACAAGGCCGAAAACCGCGCACGTGCAGATAGCCATCTTGCACTGGTGTGTGGGAAACTGACGGGGGTTCAGTGCCCCTGCGCGCGGGATTTGTCTTTTTCGAAGAACATAGTCACCATCCCCCTGAATGTGAGGGCGAAACGGACTTTTTCCTTCGGCTCGTCAATCAGGTGCATCTCGCGGCGCATCAGGTCACCAAACATCTTGCTCACATCGCTCAGCAACTCCTGGCGCACCTGATCGGGGTCATACATGCCCGGCACCTTGACGGCTTGGGATTCCAGCACGCGCAGGCAGGCAGCAAGACCAATCTGCGCATCGGCGAGGGCTTCGCAGGCTGTATGAAGTTCGCCCCGGCGCACAGCCTCCGCGAAATCACTCATCGAGGCCTCCACGTCCATTGCGTGCTCGCGTGAAAGATCGCGCGCCTGCTCCTGCAGATCGCGCAAGCGGGCGTAACGCTGTCCCTCGGCATGCTCTGACACAATCTGCTGTTGCTCTTCCTTCGTTGCAAAGAAGAACTCCGGGACATTGCCATATTGCTTCCGCTCCTCGGGGGTAAGCAGCGTGAGCAACCCGTTCTTGTCTCCCTCAGGCCGCACTAGCTCATAGCGCACCTGTTCAATCGTCTTCCGAAATTCCGGATCGGATATGGCTGCCCGCAGGGAGTGCAAGGCTGCCCGTTTCATCATTTCGCCGGCGCGCAGGGCGAAGGCCTGCATTAATGGATCCGTGGGCTGCCGCTGGCTTGCCTCGATGGTCTTTCTCAGCACATTCTGCAAGTCTTCCCCACCCAGGCGAAGGCGGGTTTCAGACATTTCCTGTGAAAACGGAACAGGAATCGATGTTTTGCTGGAAGCATGCATGGCATTCACCTTACTTACCGGACCTAAACGATCAGTTATCCGTCGATTGGCGCTGGCAGTGAAGTGAAGATTTTGTGACGGTTGTTTAACGGCGTCAACCCCTGTCACGATGCATAGTATTATTGGTTTTTGGACGATTTTCCCTATATAATAAGGCATGACCACGATGTCCCCCTCCCCTGATATTGGCCTGGTGCGGCATGAGGATGTGGTGCAGCCGTTCATGCTGCACAAATCCTCGGTGCGCGGGCGCATGGTGCGCCTCTCGCCGGTGATTGACACCATCCTGTCGCGCCATGACAACCCGGCGCTGGCTGACCGACTTCTCGGCGAGCTGCTGACGCTGGCCGCCATGCTTTCCGCCAACCTGCCGGAAGGCGGCATCCTGACTTTGCAGGCCAAGGGCGAAGGCCCCATCCGGTTCGTGGTGGTGGATGCGGTGCATGGCGGCGCCCTGCGCGGCTATGTGGACCTCGCCGAGGGCGGCCGCGAGGCGCTCGAAGCGCTTGCGAAGGCCAACCCCGATCCCGACCTGCCCGACCTGATGGGCACCGGCTACCTTGCCATCACGCTCGATCTCGGCTTTGGCGATCCCTACCAGGGCATTGTGCCGCTGGAAGGGCATTCGATGGCCGAGGCGGTGCAGCATTACTTCACGCAGTCACAACAAATCGATGTGCTGTTCAACCTCACCGTCAACCGCCGCACCTCGCGGGACGGGCAGTCGCACTGGGCCGCGGGCGGCATCATGCTGGAGCGCATGCCCGAGGAAGGCGGCAAGCCGGTGGAGCCCGACCTCAATGGCGGCCGCGTGCTGCGCGCTGCCCCAGTGAAGCCGGACGAAGCCTTGCATGGCTGGGATTACAATGCGCTTCTGGTGGAAACCGCCACCGAGGACGAGCTGCTCGACCCGCATCTCGCCCCTTCCGCCTTGCTCTACCGCTTATTTAACGAGGCGGGCGTGTGGGTGCACGACACCAAGCCCATCTCCGCCGATTGCCGCTGCTCGCGCGAGAAGATCGCCACCGTACTGCAGGGCATGGGCGAGGAAACGCTGGAAGAAATGAAGATGGATGGCGTGATTTCCGTCACTTGCCAGTTTTGCAACCGCGAGGAACGGTTTGACGATACCGACCTGCACCCGCCACATCACTGAGGGTATGGGCGGCTGATATTCGCCCCGCTAGCATGCGCGGCATGCGCTATTTCAAAATCGGCGGACGCCGCCTCCCCATCCCCCGCTCCCGGCTGCTTCGCCTGAGCTTTGGTATTCTGCTGGTGCTGCTGGGCTTCCTTGGCTTCCTGCCCATCCTCGGCTTCTGGCTGCTGCCAATTGGGCTGGCGGTGCTGTCGTTTGACATTCCCTATCTGCGCCGTCATCGCCGTCGTCTGCTCGGGTGGTGGCGTCTACGGCAGGCGAGCCGGGCATCAGCCCGCTCGGTCTGAGGCAAAAAAGAAAAGCCCGCTTTAAGCGGGCTTTTCTTCATCGCGATGAACCGGCGTGACTAGCGGTCTTCGCTGCTGCGGCCACCGTGCGAGTTCTGGCCACCGCGGCTTTGGGCTTCGCGCTGCTCGTCGCGGCTCAGGCCACCGTGACCGAATTCGCCGTCCTTGCGGCCGTCTTGTTGCTGGGACTGGTTGCGGTTCTCTGCCATGATAATACTCCTGATTGGGTTGAACGGCACGGGCATGTGCCGGAGGACGGAGGATGGCGGGAGCGGGTTCAGTTTTCGATAGCCGCAACTGGCGCGAGTGTCAGGGTGGGGATAACGAGCGGATTGTAACCTCGTCATTCCGGGACGCGAAGCGTGCCTGGAATCTGCTCGCGTGACGAAGGAGATCCTGCGCAGGCTTCGCCTCGCAGAATGACGGGAGAAACCTCACCCCGCCGCGTCGTCCAGCTTCTTCTCGTACCACGTCTCGCCGATGGCGATTTTCTCGCGGCCCTTCGATTCGCGCCAGGCGTTGGTGTCGCGCAGGGAATAGATGCAGCCGCAATATTGCTGGGCGTAGAATTCCTCTTCCTTGGCCAGTTCATACATGCGCGAGGAGCCGCCATCCTTGCGCCAGTTATAGGTCCAGTACTCCACCCCGTCGTAATGCGAGGCGGCGCGCAGGCCGCAATCATTGATCTGCTCCATGTTTTTCCAGCGTGAAATGCCGAGCGAGCTGGTGAACACCTTGAAACCATGCTCATGGGCATACAGCGCCGTGCGAACAAAGCGCATGTCGAAGCACATGGTGCAGCGGATGCCGCGCTCGGGCTCCTTCTCCATGCCCTTGGCGCGGGCGAACCAGTCCTGCACGTCGTAATCCGCATCGACGAAGGGGATGCCGAGCTTCTCCGCGTAACGGATGTTCTCGTTCTTGCGGATTTCGTATTCCTTCTTCGGGTGGATGTTGGGGTTGTAGAAGAAGATGGTCAGCTCCAGCCCGCTCTCATGCATCTTCTCAATCAGCGGCCCCGAGCACGGCGCGCAGCAGGAATGCAGCAGCACCTTGCGCTCCCCGCCGGGGACTTCGAATGCTTCGGTGGCGTTGGAATATTTGGTCATAGTGTTTTTATGTTTGCCCCTGCTACGCGCTGCTGCGCTCCGCAATAGGCGACGCTTCGCTGGCTCATGGCTGACTCGCGCCTCCTGCGCTCGTATGACACTCTTGTTGATTTGTCATTCCAGCGCAGGCTGGAATCCAGTCCTGTCATGCTGAACGTGTTTCAGCATCTTTTTCATGGGCCCTGAAACAAGTTCAGGGCGACAGTTAGTCTGGATTCCAGACTGCGCTGGAATGACGGATAATGGAAATGCCTGACGAGTTCAACTTCGCCGATTATACGGCCATATAATTTTTTTCGCCAACCCCCTTGCGCATGAATCTTTCTTTGCGCTATCCCTGAGTGAGCATTCACTTCAAGGAGAGAAGCCCATGACCAGCGCGCCGCCGTCCCGCCGTTCCATTTCCCCGGATTCCCCCCGCAAGAAAATGAAGGACAAGCGGCGCGTGCAGCTCATCGATGCGAACATGGAATGCATCGCGCGCTACGGCCTCACCGAGACGACCATCAGCCACATCTCGGAGACGGCGGGCATGTCGCGCGGCATCATCAATTTCTACTTCACCTCGAAGGAACACATGATGCGCGAGACGCTGACGCACCTGATGCAGGAGCAGACGGCGGCGTGGCGCGAGGCCATCGACAAGTCGAGCGGCAAGACGCCGTACGAGCGGCTGGAGGAAGGCGTGCGCGCCATCTTCAGCGCCCGCACCTGCACGCGAAAGAAGCTCGCTGTGTGGGCCGCCTTCGTGGCGCATGCCGCGACGCACCCCACCTACCGCTACATCTTCGAGACCGAAACGGGCCGCACGCGCGATGAAATCGCGGCGCTGGCCGGCATGGCTGACCCGCTGCTTGATGCCCCCAGCTTCGCCAACGGCCTCATCTGCTATATCCGCGGTCTGCGCATGGAGTTGCTCATCGGCGATACCGGCCGCACCCGTCAGGACCTCGAGAAAGAGGCCCTCGCCTTCCTCGGCAACATCGAGCCGCTGTCTCAGGCACAGCTTAACGCCAAGCGGGATGCGGCGAAGAAGGAAGACGCGAAGCCCGTCCCGGCGAATGATGAGCGACTGGCCCTGGCAAGTTAGGCTGGGTGGTTGGTATTCAGTATTCGGTATTCAGTGAGGGGCGTCATTCCGAACCGGAGGTGAGGAATCTCTCTACCGGGATAGTCTCAATGTTCCCTGTATAAAGATTCCTCCTCCCGCTGGTTGTTCGGAATGACGCGTATATCTCCATGTCGCCCTGAACTTGTTTCAGGGCCTATGTATGAATAGATGCTGAAACGAGTTCAGCATGACGATGATGGCACCGTCATGGCGAGGAGCGCCAGCGACGCGGCCATCCATACGCCTGCTGAATGGCTTCACGGAGTTTACCCCGGCGAAGGCCGGGGCTCGCCATGACGAGGTAACTGTCACCCCGCATTCATTGCGGGGGCTCTTCCTGTGGCAGAAAGACTCCGCAACAAGTGCGGGGTGATTACCTGGCTGGATTCCCCCACCTACCTCTCCCCTCATCCTGAGCGTGTCGAAGGATGATAGGCCCGTTCCCGCGCCACTCGTCATGGTTCGACAGGCTCACCATGAGGGCGGAGGGCGTGGCGAGGGAGGGCGCTCCTTCTTTTCCAATCACCGAATACTGAATACCAACTACCGAATACCCTCCCCATCCCGCACCGCACCACCTTTTCCGCATGACTTCGCGGGAAAGCGAGGCTATATCAGCCTCCAAGCCATTTTTTTCCGTGAGGAACACCCATGTCGAAACAGCATTTTGAAACCCTCGCCCTGCACGCTGGCATGGATGCCGCGGCGCACGGCGGCTCGTGCCAGATGCCGGTCTATCAGACGGCCTCCTACGTGTTCGAGGACAGCGCGCATGCCGCCGACCTCTTTGCCTTGAAGAAGATGGGCAATTCCTACTCCCGCCTTACCAACCCGACGGTGAGCGCGCTGCAGGAGCGCGTCGCCGCACTGCATGGCGGCATCGGTGCCGTGGCGGCGGCCTCCGGCCTCGCCGGGCAGATGCTGGCGCTCGCCAACCTGATGATGCCGGGCGACCACCTCGTCGCGTCGCACCGCCTCTACGGTGGCACCATCAGCCAGCTGAAGAACACCTTCCGCCAGTTCGGCTGGCAGACCAGTTTCGTCGACGTGGCCGACCTCGACGCCGTGCGCAAGGCGATCACGCCAAAGACGAAAGCCGTCTATGCCGAGTCGCTCGCCAACCCCGGCGGCGCGATCACCGACATCGAGGCACTGGCGAAGGTCGCGCATGAGAACGGCCTGCCGCTCATCATCGACAACACCATGGCTTCGCCGTACCTAATGCGCCCGTTTGAATTCGGCGCGGACATCGTCTGCGAATCCACCACCAAATTCCTTGCTGGCAACGGCACGGCGGTGGGCGGCATCGTGGTCGATTCCGGCCATTTCGACTGGACGCAGAACGACAAGTTCCCGCTGCTGAACGGCCCGGAGCCTGCCTATAACAACATCAATTTCGCACGAGAATTCGGCAAGATGGCCTTCACCGTACGCGGTATCGCCATTGGCCTGCGCGATATTGGCGCGTGCCAGTCGCCGATGAACGCCTTCCTCACGCTCTGCGGCATCGAGACGCTGGCGCTGCGCATGGAGCGCCATGTGCAGAACGCGCAGATCATCGCCGAGTGGCTGAGCCAGCACCCGGATGTCAGCTGGGTCGGCTATGCCGGTCTGCCGGGCAGCCAGTACGCCCCGCTGGTGAAAAAGTATCTTCCGCGCGGTGCGGGCTCCATCTTCACCTTCGGCCTGAAAGGCGGCTTCGAAGCGGGCCGCGCGCTGGTGCAGAACGTGCAGATGGCCCGTCACGTGGCGAACATCGGCGACACGCGCACGCTGGTGATTCACCCCTCCTCCACCACGCACAGCCAGCTCTCCGAGGAGCACCAGATCGCCGCGGGCACCGGCCCCGACGTGGTGCGCATTTCGGTTGGTCTCGAGCATCCGGACGATATCAAGGCGGATCTCGATCAGGCCATTCAGAAGGGCAAGAAAGCCCGCGCTGCCTAAGGCAGGGTCACGCACAAAAAAAAGGGGAGCGGTGGATGCCGCTCCCCTTTTTTATTCATGCGTCACCCGTCAGGCCGCGAGGGCGAAACCCTGCGGTTTGCGGCGGGCGATGGCGGCCATGTCCGGCAGCGCAAAGCCGGGCGCGGCCAGGCGCATCTGCTGCGTGCGGCAGACATCCTGCCCTTGCGGGGCGTGATCCTGCTTCGCCCAGTCCACGGAAATGTCGGAGAGCAGCGAAGAGAGTGCCTCAAACTTCGGCCCAGAGGAAGCCGGGCGAGCCAGTTCGGCGGCAGGCTCTGCCACGGCGGCGGCCAGACGCGGTACGGTAGGCGTGGCAACCTCTTCGGCAGGCATGGCCTCGTCGCGCGCGCGGGCGGCGCGGGCCAGCATCACATCCGCCGTGCAGCGGTTTTCGGTGGTGAGAATCGGTAGGTGGCGCTCCTCGCCCGGCCCCTCGCCTTCGCGGGCCGTATCCGAGGCGTTGCCGCTGCCAGAGGAGCCTTCAGCTTTCTTCAGTTCAATCATCTGGGCGGTGCGGACTGCCAGTGCTTCCAGCTCGGTGGCTTCCTGCTCCAGACGGGCGCGGGTTTCCGTGTCGGAGATGTGTGTTGCGATGGCGCGGATCTCGGCGGTCTGGTCGGCGACGCTGTGGCGCAGCTGGCTCAGCTCCTGCTCCGGCGTATCGCCCATCACCCCGAAGCGGGCATCCCCGCGATCCACACCGCTAAAGAACTGGCCGACGCCGATTTTCGCAGGGGCGGGAGCGAAGAGGGATTTCAGGAAATCTGTCATGCTCATGCTTCAAAATTAGCACAAATCCCCGGCAGCGGATGTGACAATTTCGTTAGAAATATGGGTCAATTTGATGACAGGTCCGCCGGCCGCGCCACGCCGGAAGCGGCCCGCGGAGCCGTTTACCGGGCGATGGCGTCGTGCAGCGGCACGCCGCTCAGGCCGCTCATTTCCTGCCGGTACGCCTCGACCTTCGGCGGGTAAACCACGCCGCTGACGATGGAGAGCGAGCGCAACGCGGCGAAGAGATGGAAATCGTCTTCCGTCGTCACGCCATGCACCGCGTGCGGGCTCTGCACCAGCGGCGCCAGTTCTTTCAGGTGGGCATTGGCCTCGGCAAGCAGTTCCGGCGTGCGGGCGCGCAGCTCGGTGAAGGGGCCCTTCACCGTCTCTTTCTTGCGCGTGAAATACTGCCGCGCGCCGTCAGTGGCGAACTCTTCCAGCGGCGCGTCCACCCAGCGCGGCATGGCGAGGGCGCTGACGTAACGGCGCGACGCCTCCAGCCACAGGCTCAGGCGCGGCTCGCCGCCGGGGCGGACCATCGGGTCGCCGTCCAGCCCGTCGATGTAATGCACGATGTCCATGCTCTCGGGCATGCGGCTGCCGTCGGGCTTCTCGAGAATCGGCACCATCTTCTGCCCGATCATGCGGATGGGCGTTGCCTCGTCGTCATTGAGCAGGCTGACAAGTTCCACAGCCACGGATTTCAGGCCGAAGATCATGCGCGCTTTCACGCAGTAGGGGCAGTGGTCGTAGATGTAGAGCTTCATGCGGCCGTTATAGCGAAGGGCTGCGGTTCGCGCCAGACGGCGCATGCGCGCCCCGCGCGTGGCTGTCCACCCGCACCACGCTCTCGTTGTAAGCCCGCTTGAGCGAGGCCTCCTTCAGCGGCTGGCGGAAGAGTTCCGGGCGCTCGCGGTACAGCGCCTGCGCCAGCGCCCTGGCATCGGCCACGGCCTGTTTGGGCATCACCGCCGCCTTGTCGCGCGAAGCCCCTTCCGCGCATTCCAGCAGGAAGACCGGCAGGCCCGCATGGCTGGCATTCAGCACCACGTCGCGTGTGAAGGCGGCGCCCCCGGCAGCCACCACCAGCCCTTTCTTTTCGCTGGCCAGATTGACGAGCGCCTCCGGCACATACAGGAAGCCGCGCGTGATGAGTTCCGCATGGGTGAGGTGCGGCGCGATGCTTTTCATGCGCTCGCCAATCAGCTCGTCCCAATGTTCCTGCGTGATGAGGCCAAGCACCGGGAAGGACATGCCGGGCGAACCTTTCAGCGCCCGCGCCAGCTCGGCGACGATGCCGCGCTGCTTGCCGCGCCCATGCACGAACACCACTTTCTGCGGGTCGAGCAAGTGCGCCATCAGGTCCACCGCGATGGCCGTCTCGCGCTGGCTTTCGCGCGACATGCGCTCCCAGCTGCGGCCCGAGGCCCCCACCAGCACCAGTGGCGTACGCGCGCCAAAGGCCTCGCTTACTTCTTTGGATTGCAGAATCTCCAGCGGCAGTTTCGCGGGCTGGATGACCAGCAGACGTGGCTTGCGCGGCGGCGGCGAGGGCACATGCGCACATTGCTGCGCCAGATGCGCGACAAACCCCTCCGCATCCCTGGCAAAATCGGGGTATCGGGCCTCCAGGGCCGCATCCTTGGCGGCGCTGTAGGCCATCTGGCGGGTAATCAGCCGCTCCTGCGAGCCGCGCAGCCACGCGATGCCCTCGCGGTCCAGATGCCCGGACGCCGCCAGCAGCCCCAGCTGCGCTGGTGAGGTGCCGTAGATACCGCTGCCATCTGTCGCCACCACAAAGTCGATGCCAAAGCGGCGGCAGGCCTCGAAGGGAATCTGCTCCGGCCGGTCCATGTTGTTGAGCGCGATGTTAGAATCCGGGTTGAACTCCAGCACCACGCGGCCTTTCAAAGCGAGCTGCGCGGCCAGCGTCAGGCTGTCGGCATGCAGCCCGTGCAGCGCATGGCCGACGCGTACGCGCACGTCATGGCGTTTGGCAAGCTGCAGCACCTCCAGCACGTTGTCCGGGTTCTTGGCATTCTCCCCGGCATGGACGCGCAGGGTGAAATCCTTGTGGGGGCCGCGCTTCGCCCAGCGCGCCAGCGACTCCAGCTCCTCCATCAGGTGCGAGGTCTTGTTCGTCTCGTAGCCGATGATGTCCGCGCCGACGATCCACGGGCTCTCCGCCAGAATCTTCGTCTTCTCGATGAGCGGATGCAGCTGCTCGCGCGGCAGGGTGCGCGGGATGCCGACGAGGAAGCGCAAATCCACGCCGTATTTCTGCTTCACGCGCGGCACGGCGTCATGGATGGCGGCAAGGTTCTCGGGCTTCTCGATGCCCGCCATGGTGATCTCGGCGTAGCGCACGCCGTGCTTCTTGTAATTCTCGCCGATTTTCATCAGCGTCGGCACCAGCAGCGCGGGCTGCTTGGCGAGCGGGTAGCGGAAGCGGTAGCAGGTGCGCTCCATGTCGGCGAAAGTGCATTGCCGGTCGATGGGCGCGTCCATCGCGGCGGCCAGCTTCTTGCGCGCGGCGTTGGAGAGCGCGGCCACGGGCACGGCGGCCTCCTCGGCGGGCAGATGCGCCTCCTCCGCCTGCAGGGGCGGGAAGACGATGCGCGGTACCGGCTTCGGCAGCGGATTTGGCAAATCCTCGTCCTTAAAGCCCAACTCATGCAGCAGGCGCACCGGGTAGGCCAGCCCATGCCCCGCCGCGAGGGCGATCAGATCCTTGCCCGGCAGCTCGCCAGAGCTGTGGGTGTGGAAATCGCTGAACACCAGCCCTTCCGGCGACATATTTGGAAGCCGTGGATACGGCGCGGCCTCGAACTCGCCCATGCGGCGCAGCTCGCCCACGCCCAGCGGCGCAAGGAGGGTGCGCAGCGGCGCGATGGCATGGGCCGTGGCGTGCGTTTCGGCCAGCACCTGCTCGCCCTGCATCACCTGCACCTGTGCCCCCCGCCCACCCGCGAGAGACGCTGACCCCTCGGCGCGGTGCGGGCCGCTTGCCTTCAATCGCACTGGCTGGCCGTCGACACGCAGCGTGATATGTTTCTGCAGGCGCGGCAGGAAATGCGCGCCCGTGGTCTCAGGCACCAGCAGGCTTGCGTGCAGGCGCGGCGATGGCTCGGGCACCACCTCCAGTTTCAGGCGGCAGCGGCGTTCGGCATCCAGGTAACAGGTAACGGTGGGAAAGGCTTTCACTGGCATGGCCTATCCTACCACAGGCGCGCGCCGCTTCCAACGCTGCCGCGCTGGCTGATGGAGAAATAACGGCACGTTTGCTGAACTGTGGTTTTGGAGGTGTGTATGATGTTCTACCAGATGCGCCCCGGCTATGGCGGGCGCGGCACCGGCAAGGGCCGCTTCATCATGGCCCTGCTGCTGGCGGGCTTTGCGCTGATGTCCTACTACGGCTCACGCGAGGTCAACCCCATCACCGGCGAAACCCAGTCCGTGGCTCTCACCCAGGGGCAGGAAATCGCGCTCGGACTGCAGGCCGCGCCGGAGATGGCCGCGCAGTTCGGCGGCCTCGACCCTGACCCGCAGGCACAGGCGCGGGTGGATGCCATCGGCCAGCGCCTCGTGCAGCGCTCCGCCGCCGCCAATACCAACTGGAAGTTCGAATTCCACCTGCTCGGCGATACGCAGACCATCAACGCCTTTGCACTGCCCGGCGGGCAGGTGTTCATCACCCGCGCGCTCTATGACGAGCTCGGCAGCGACGCGCAGATCGCGGGCGTGCTGGGGCACGAGATCGGCCACGTGGTGGGCCGTCACGGGGCGGAGCGCATCGCAAAGCAGCAGCTCACACAAGGGCTGACGGGCGCAGCCGTGGTGGCCTCCGGCGATTACCGCACGGGCCAGATGGCGCAGGTCATCGGCTCGCTGGTGAACATGAAATACGGGCGCGGCGACGAACTGGAATCCGACCGCCTTGGCGTGCGCTTCATGGCGGAAGCCGGCTACGATCCGCGCGCCATGCTCACCGTGATGCGCGTGCTGGAACAATCCAGCGGGCCGAACCGTCAGCCGGAATTCTTCAGCACCCACCCCAACCCCGGCAACCGCATCGCCATTATCGAGGACGCCATCCGCGCGCAATTCCCGCAAGGCCTGCCCGCCGGGCTGGAATCCTGACACCTGCCGGCAACGCACATCTCACGCCATGCTGCACTGCGGCATATGGAAACATTAGCCCTGACAGGCTGTAATGGCCCCTTCCCATCCATTGCCCCTTGTTTCAGGAGAGACCCATGAAGAACATTGCCGGAATTTTTTATAACCGCCTCGAAGCCAGCAAGGCCGTGGGCGACCTCATCCATCGCGGCTTCACCCCCCGCGACGTCTCGATGATGATGTCCGAGGAAACGCGCAAGCAGCATTTCCATGACGAGGGGCCGAGCAAAGGCGAACAGGCCGCCAAGGGCGGCGTCGCCGGGGCGGCGGTGGGCGGCACGCTCGGCGCCATTCTGGCCGGGCTCACCGCCATCGGCTCGCTGACCATCCCCGGCGTGGGCCTGCTGGCCGCCGGGCCGATCGTGGCGGCGCTCTCCGGCGCAGGTCTCGGTGCGGCCGTGGGCGGCCTCAGCGGCGCGCTGATTTCTGCGGGTTTTACCGACCGCGACGCGCGGCATTACGAAGACCTCATCCGCAAGGGTGCCATCGTGCTCATCGTGCGCACTGACAATGAGGACGAAATCCTCGCCGCCAACGAAATCCTGCGCCTGCACGAGGCCGAGACGGAGACCGTCTAGGCCCCGCCCCCACCCCGCCGATACTGCTTGCAACTTCCCCCCGGCTTGTCTAAGTTCCCCCCCCTGTTTGGGA
>DBAY01000025.1:0-50403 GCA_002291925.1 Alphaproteobacteria bacterium UBA998
AATGGGACAATGCCGAAAATTCTTGTTGGAACACCGAAGAACAATGAAAAAACAAAGACCGAACAGCTCGTTTTGTTTTGAGCCATTCGGTCTTTTCTCTTTTATTCAAGTACTTTACTAGTCGCCTGTTATAGCATAGCCGTGTCGGTCGGGAAGCTATAACTGTAAACCCAACCCCGTTTTTCGATATGACGTTATAGCATAGCCGTGTCGGTCGGGAAGCTATAACGCGTTGGTTGCCGAGTTATTGAAGTCGTCGGTTATAGCATAGCCGTGTCGGTCGGGAAGCTATAACGTGTCTGGTTTGCTGGCTTTTTTGATTTTTGTTATAGCATAGCCGTGTCGGTCGGGAAGCTATAACTGCAATCCGCCGTAAAGTGAAAGCTGACGCGTTATAGCATAGCCGTGTCGGTCGGGAAGCTATAACTCCAGCGTAGGTTCACCTTTCTCCGGCAATGTTATAGCATAGCCGTGTCGGTCGGGAAGCTATAACTCTTGCATTAACTTCCATTCAAAAAGATGGGTTATAGCATAGCCGTGTCGGTCGGGAAGCTATAACGCCGTGGCAGTTGGGGTCGTTCATGAAGCGGTTATAGCATAGCCGTGTCGGTCGGGAAGCTATAACCTAGGGGGTGCGGGTGGATCGCTTGTTGCCGTTATAGCATAGCCGTGTCGGTCGGGAAGCTATAACTGTAAAATGTGGAAGGGTGGCCGGATGGAGGTTATAACATAGCCGTGTCGGTCGGGAAGCTATAACCTTGCGCTCGCTTATGCCGGAAAACGAATAGTTATAGCATAGCCGTGTCGGTCGGGAAGCTATGACTTTGAAACATTCAACCGCATTACATTGGCACTTTTACTGCGTTGATCCAGCCAATCCGCATAATCCTGCATCATCTTTTTGCGCTCAAGCATGTATTCGGCGCGATTATAGGCGGCTCGCACCCTGTCCTTATCCTCATGGGCAAGCTGGCGCTCGATTACGTCCGGCGGATAGCCTTTCTCGTTCAGTATCGTGCTGGCGAGGGTGCGAAAGCCGTGGCCTGTCATGCGGTTTTGATAGCCCATGCGCCTGAGAGCCATGAGTACCGTGCCATTGCTGATATGTTTGCTCTTACTGGCGGCGCTGAAAAAGATGAACTCTTTGCCGCCTGTACGTTCCTGAATGGTGCGCAGGATGGCAAGGGCTTGGCGCGAGAGAGGCACGACATGCGGGCGCTTCATCTTCATGCGTTCAGCGGGGATATGCCATTCCTCCTTTGCCCATTCGATTTCTGCCCAGCGCGCGCTAATGAGTTCGCCTGTCCGCACAAATGTGAGGGCGAGTAGCTGCATAGCATATTTTCCGAGGTCAGCAGCCCGGCTATTCATGGCATGAAAGAGATCGGGCAATTCGCTGGGATGGATACATGCATGGTGCTTTGCCTGTTTGGAAGGCAGAATATCGCGTAGGTCGGCGGCGGGGTTGTGCTGGCATAGCCCACGCTGGGCAGCGTAACGGAAGGTCTGGCTGATTATCTGTTTCATTCGCTTGGCGGTTTCTACCGTCCCGCCTTTGCCGATTTTCTCCACTACGCGAACAATATCCGGGATGGTGATCTCGGTGATGGGCAGAGCGCCGATCATCGGGAAAACATGCTGTTCCATCCGGGCTAGGCACTGGATGCGGTATTTCTCATTCATCTTTACCTGACGGTGAGCAAGGCAATCGCGGGCAATGCGCTCAAACGTATTGCTGTCCTCATAAGCCTGACGGAGCTTTTGCGCCTTCTTTTCGCGGGTGAGGTGCTTGCCTTCACTGGCCCGCGCTTTCAATTCATCACGCTTTTTGCGCGCCTCAGCCAAACTGACAGCAGGATATTTACCGAGCGAGATCATTTGCCCTTTCCCCTGATGACGGTAGCGCAATGCCATAATTTGCTTCCTGAGGGCGAGATTTCGAGGGTTAAACCTCCCCCATCCGTCATCCGGTAAAGCTTATCCTTAGGTTTCAGGTTTTTAATGGTGAGTTCCGTCAGCGCCATTTTTCCCCCTTTGAGCAAAATCTACTCACATTTCTACTCACATTTTGTCTGGCTGGCGCTAAATCGCATTGACGCTTACTGAACGACACAACCAGAGAAACCCTATGTTTTATAGGGCATTCTGGCTTTTCTTTGAAGCTAATAAATGAGGGAAATGGCGGACAGGGAGGGATTCGAACCCTCGATACGGTTGCCCGTATATCGGTTTTCGAGACCGACGCCTTCAACCACTCGGCCACCTGTCCGCAGCAAGGACTCCGCCTATAACATAAACCGCTTCAGGAACAAACTTTAAATCGTGGGCCAGAAGGAGCAGAACGACAAAGGCAAAAACATCGCCACACGATTTTTTCACAACTGTTAGTAGAATTATAAGGGCCGCTAGGAATACTGATTTTACAACTTATAAGAGAGATTAACTATGCATCTTATACGTCTTGTATATGCCAGTGAAATGGCCAAACCTCTTACCGAAGCAGATATCGAAGCCATTCTCCACAGCTCGCACTGCAACAACACGAACAATTACATCACCGGATTGCTGTGTTTTAACAAACAGTATTTCATTCAATGCCTGGAGGGAGCACGGACGGAAGTGAGCCGCACCTATCAGCGCATCTCCCATGACCGCCGCCACAAAAATATACAACTCCTGCATCTCGAGGAGATTTCCGCAAGGGATTTTCCCGAATGATCGATGGGCTACATTACCATGTGCCCCCAAGCGCGCGAAATATTGAGGAAGTATACAATCCGTACACAGTTTGTGCCGTATGACCTGCGAGGAGAGAGCACGATGGGCCTCATGCGCGACCTGGCCCTGCTCCAACGCGCTTTACACCCCATTGCCTTGGACGAAGACGCCAGTAATTTCGCCGTTGACAAACGGGGCGGGAAATCTATAGTGGCGCCTCTTTGAAAATAGAAAAATAAGGGAAATCCCATGTTTGCGGTAGTTCAGACCGGTGGCAAGCAATACCGTGTCACCACGGGCGACGTGATCCGCGTCGAAAAACTTGACGGCACAGCAGGCGACGTGATCGTCCTCGACAAGGTGCTATTCGCGTCCGGCGATGGCAAGACGGAAATGTCCGCCGACGAGCTCGGCAAGGCGCGCGTAGCCGCAGAGGTGATTGCCACCACGAAGGCCGACAAGGTCATCGTGTTCAAGAAAAAGCGCCGTCACAATTACCGCCGCAAGAACGGTCACCGCCAGTGGCAGACTATCCTGCGCATCAGTGACATCGCCCTCGATGGCAACGTGAAGACTGCCGCCACCGCCAAGCCGGCGAAAAAAGCAGCTGCCCCGGCGACCGAAGCTGCGGAAAAGCCCGCCGCCGAGAAGAAAGCCGCCGCGCCGAAGAAGACGGAAGCGTCCGAAACCAAAGCCAAGGCCGCGGCCAAGAAAGCCGCCCCCAAGGCGGAAAGCGCGGCAAAAGCCGCCAAGCCGAAGGCCAAGAAAGAAGAGAAATAGGAGTTAAGTCATGGCACATAAGAAAGCCGGTGGTAGTTCCCGCAACGGCCGCGATTCCGCGGGCCGTCGCCTGGGCGTGAAAAAGTTTGGCGGCGAGCAGGTGCTGGCCGGCAACATCCTCGTCCGCCAGCGCGGCACGAAATTCTTCGCCGGTGACAATGTCGGCATGGGCAAGGACCACACGCTCTTCGCCACCGCCGAAGGCAACGTGGTGTTCCGCGAGCGCGCCAAGGGCCGCACTTACGTGTCGGTGGTGCCGGCGCAGTAAGGCATCTTAAAGCATACAAGAAAAAGGCGCCCTTGCGGCGCCTTTTCTGTTGGTGGGGTTCTCTAGCGCACCGGGTGACCGGGGTCGGGGAAATCGCCCGCCCCCTTGCCCCGCGCGTTGGCACGCAGGCGTTCCCATTCCACCACGGTTTCACCATTTACCCGGGTGGCAGGCACCTCGGTCTCTGGCGCCTCACGGAACGCTGCGAGGGTCGCCCGCATATCCTGCATGACGGGCCCCATAAACGCCAGATGCCCCTCGGACGTCGCGAACAGGCGCATGACCTGCCGCAGTACATCGCCTTTCAGGCGCACTTGGTTGAGCGGCTCGCCATTGCCCGGCTGCACGCGAAAACCGAATTGCTGCAAAGTGCGCGCCAGGGGTACAGCAAGTTGTTCATCTACGACCTGAAACACCAGATCGTTATGCCGTCCGTCACCTCCCACAAATTCCACGTCGGAACTTTTCAGGCCCAGGGCGGATAGCATCTGCCGCATGGGCTCCCTGCCCTCCTGCCCCACATCCTTGAGCATGATATATCCTTCCACCGCGAGTCCGTTATGGCGGGAGGCATGGTTGAGAGCGTCATTGCGTTGAAACACGGCGCGCCGCAACTGCTGCACCAGATATTGCATATCCGCCCCGCACGGCTCCTTAGCATCCGGGCCCGGTGCCTCCAGAAGGCCCTGCAGACGGGCCAACCCGTGCTCATTGAGGTAAAACTCGCACTCACCCCCGGGGCGAGGGCTGGAACCTACCGAAAGAAAATGACGGGCTTCAATGCCGGAGTTGCAGAGTGCCTCTGTCACCACATTGCGCACCGGCGCCGCCACCCCCTGCAACCGTACGCGGTAACTGGTCTCCTTGCGGGAATAGTCCGTCACCCGTTCGATGGCCACCGTGGGGGCAGAAACCGCCGGCAAGGAGGGAATCTGTGCCAGCCGCAACATGACTTCCAGCGCGATGCGGGCACCCTCGCGGTGCAAACCTTCGCGGGATTCCTCGAATTTTGACATGAATCGGCCCTCATCCGCGTTGCGCGCTGTCAAGAAAGCCTATAACACTCAGGCGGAGCGGGACATGCCCGAAGTATGAATTTTTCGTGACGCCATGCAATTCATCGACGAGGCCAAGATTTACCTGAAAGCCGGCAATGGCGGGGCGGGCGCGGTGAGCTTCCGGCGGGAGAAGTTCATCCCCATGGGCGGACCGGACGGCGGCAATGGCGGGCGCGGCGGCAGCATCATCGCGCGCGCAGTGGGCAGCCTCAACACGCTGATCGATTTCCGCTACCAGCAGCATTTCAAGGCGCGCATCGGCATGCATGGCAGCGGCCGCCAGCGCGCCGGGGAAGCCGCCGAGGACATTATCATCCAAGTGCCCGTCGGCACGCAGATCTTCGAGGAGGACGGCGAGACGCTGATCGCCGATTTCACCCGCGAGGGCGACGAGGTGGTGCTGGCCAAGGGCGGTATGGGCGGCCTCGGCAACATGAATTTCAAGAGCTCCACCAACCAAGCCCCGCGCTATGCCCAGCCGGGCACGGAAGGCGAGGAGCGCTGGGTATGGCTGCGCCTGAAGCTGCTCTGCGACGCCGGGTTACTCGGGCTGCCAAACGCGGGTAAATCGACGTTCCTCGCCGCCACCTCCCGCGCCAAGCCGAAGATCGCCGACTACCCCTTCACCACGCTGAAGCCGCAACTGGGTGTGGTGCACGTGAATGACCGCGAATTCGTGCTGGCCGACATCCCCGGCCTCATCGAGGGCGCGCATGAGGGCGCGGGCCTTGGCACACGCTTCCTGAAACATATCGAGCGCTGCCGGGTGCTGCTGCACCTCATTGACGGCACGCAGGAGGATGTGGCCGGCGCCTACCGCACCATCCGCCATGAGCTGGAATCCTACAGCACGTTGCTGGCCGACAAGACGGAAATCATCGCGCTCAACAAGATCGATGCGCTGAGCGAGGAAGAGGTCACCGAGCGCCGCGCCGCCCTCGCCGAGGCCGCGGGCCGCCCCGTCCATGCCATCTCCGGCGCCACCGGCATGCATCTGGAGCCCCTGCTGCGCGACCTGCTCGCCATCATCGACGAAGCCCGCGCCGCCGAAGCGCCCGCGCCTGACGACGACCCTTTCAGCCTTCCCGACGCCAATGACCTTCCTGCCCCCGCCGCTGAGTGACGCACGCCGCCTGGTGCTGAAAACCGGATCCTCGCTGGTCATCGACGGGGCGACAGGGGAGACGCGCGCGGGCTGGATGGCCTCGCTCGCCGCCGACGTGGCGCGGCTGCAGCAGGAAGGCCGTCAGGTGATTCTGGTGTCCTCTGGCGCCGTGGCACTGGGGCGGCGGACGCTCGGCCTGCGCGGCAAGCCGAAGCTGGAGGAAAAGCAGGCCCTCGCCGCCTGCGGGCAGCCGCTGCTGATGCAGGCATGGAGCGAGGCCTTCGCGGCCCAGGGACTGCGGGTAGCGCAACTGCTGCTGACGCTCGATGACAGCGAGCATCGCCGCCGCTACCTCAACGCCCGCGCCACGCTGGAGACGCTGCTGGCCCACCGTGTGGTGCCCATCATCAACGAAAATGACACCGTCGCCACCGCCGAGCTGCGCGTCGGCGACAATGACCGCCTCGCCGCCCGCGTTGCCCAGATGAGCGGCGCCGACCTGCTGGTGCTGCTCTCCGATGTGGACGGGCTCTACACCGCCAACCCGGCCACCGACCCGAAGGCGCAGCATATCCCGCTGGTGGAGCAGATCACCGACACGGTGCGCCATTTTGCCGCGCCCCCAAGCAGCGAGGTCGGCACCGGCGGCATGGTGACCAAGATCATGGCCGCTGACCTGGCGCTTTCCGCCGGGTGTCACACGCTGCTGACGCTGGGCACGCCGGCGCATCCCCTCGCCCGGCTGGCCGAGGACGGCGCGCGCAGCACTTGGTTCATGGCCACCACCACCCCCCGCCGCGCCCGCAAGGACTGGATCGCGGGCAGCCTGGCGCCGCAGGGCGAGCTGCGGGTGGATGGCGGCGCGGCCACGGCCCTGCGCTCCGGCAACAGCCTGCTGCCCGCCGGGGTGACGTCCGTCTCCGGCGAATTTCAGCGCGGTGATGCCGTGCTGGTGCTGGATGAAGCCGGGCACGTGCTGGCGAAAGGCCTGTCTGCCTACAACTCCGAGGATGCACGCCGCATCGCCGGGCGCAAATCCGGCCAGATCGAGGACATCCTCGGCTTCAAGGGCCGCGACGAGATGATCCACCGCGACGATCTAGTGCTTCTTTAAGGATTTGTTGAGAGTTTTCAGCGATTCTTAAATTATTTACCAGAAGCAACCTGATGGATGCGGCAACCGACGGCGTCATCGACTTTACCGGCACCCCCGAGCACGCGTTTGCAGGGAAATTCATCCCCGACGAAGCGCAGCAGGCCCTCGTCCATCTTTTTCTTGCAGCAAAAGAGCCTCGCGACGATTTGCGCAAGACGCATTTCCGGCGGGCGGACAGCCATTTGCAGGATTATGAGAACTCTCTGGATGGCCTTGAGCAGGAAGCAGAAGCCGGCAAACGCCGTCCGCTGCATCCCAGCTACCGCGCGCTTCTCGGCCTGATCGCCCATCACATGTCTGCTCTTGAGGATCCGCAAGCAGAGGCCGCCGATAAGAAAGAAGCGTTGAGTCGCTTATTGCCGCTCTACGTACACGGCGCGCAGGAGCGTGGCCAGCCGATTGAACCAGCACTGGTGGAGGCCGCCGTGCAGGCCTTGCACGGCCATGCGTTTAGGGTGCGCCGCGCGGGACAGCCGGCGGAGACCCTTCAGAAAGATAGCTTCGGCTACCGCCGGTAAGTTTCGCTTTCCGAAGGGAAGGCCCGGCCGCGCACATCGGCCGCGTAGGCAGAGACCGCCTGTTCCAGATGCTGACGCAGGTCACCGTATTTCCGCACGAATTTCGGGCCATGGGTGAACAGCCCGGCCATATCCTCGGTCACCAGCACCTGCCCGTCGCAGCCCACTCCGGCGCCGATGCCGATGGTGGGGATGCTGACGGTGCGCGTGATGTCCTCGGCCAAGCCAGCCTCAATGCCCTCCAGCAGCAGCGCGAAGGCCCCGGCCTGCTCCATGATCTTCGCGGATTCCAGCAATTGCGTGGCCTGCGCCTCGTCACGGCCCTGCCATTTATAGCCGCCCATGCGGTGCACATGCTGCGGCATCAGGCCAATATGGCTCATCACCGGGATGCCGCGCTGGCTCAAAAACCAGACCGTCTCCGCCATTTCCGTGCCGCCTTCCAGCTTCACGGCGGCGCAGCCGGTTTCCTTCATCACGGCGGCACACGCCTCGAACGCCTGCGCGGGAGAGCCCTGATAGCTGCCAAACGGCATGTCGACGATGACGCAGGCGCGCTTGGAGGCACGCACCACGGCGCGGCCATGGCGGATCATATCGCCGACGGTCACCCCCAAGGTGGAATCCTCGCCGTAAAGCACCATGCCGAGCGAATCGCCGACCAGCAGCACATCCACCTGCGTATCGAGAATCTCGGCCATCGGTGCGGTATAGGCAGTGAGCACCACGATGGGCTGCTGACCCTTCATGGCGACGAGGCCGGGGACGGTGAGGCGCTTGGGCGCGGTGGCGGGGGCGGTGGACATGCGGGGAACTTACGTCAGATAAGCGGAAGAATCAAACACTCACCGGCGCGCTGGCGGCCATGGCGACCTTGCTGGCCGCTTCCTTGTCGAACATGCGCGGGAACACCATGGTGACGGTGGTGCCCTTGTTCACCTCGCTGGTGAGGGTGAAGGTGCCGCCCATGATTTCCACGAATTTCTTGGAAAGCGGCAGGCCGAGGCCGGTGCCCTCGAAGCGGCGCGCCAGGGTGGAGTCCGCCTGCCCGAACGGCGTCATGACGCGGGCGATGTCCTTCTGCGCGATACCCACGCCGGTATCCTTGATCTCGAAGGTGACTTTGTCCGTCTCCGGATTGTGCCAGCAGGAGATGCGCACCTCGCCCCCGGCAGGGGTGAATTTCACGGCGTTGGAGAGGATGTTGAGCAGCACCTGTTTCAGTTTCTTCGCATCAGTCTGCAGAATGAAATGCTTGGTCGGCAGGTCTTCCATCAGCGTCACCTGCGCCTGTTCGGCGCGCGGGATGACAAGGCGCAGGGAGTTTTTCACCATCTTGATGGCGTCAATCTCGCTCACATCCACTTCCAGCTTGCCCGCCTCGGCCTTGGAGTAGTCAAGAATGTCGTTGATGAGGCTCAGCAGATGTTTGCCGGAGCCGTGGATATCCTCCAGATACTCGCGCTGCTGGTTGGCGAGCTGCATGGAAAGGTCGTTCTTCAGAATCTCCGAGAAACCGATGATGGCGTTCAGCGGCGTGCGCAATTCGTGCGAGATATTGGCAAGGAACTGCGCCTTGTCACGGTTTTCCGCTTCGGCCGCGGCAACGGCGGCGGTCAGCTCCAGATTCAGCTCATGCTGCTTGGCGATGATGCCCTCGGCGCGCTGGATGGAGAGGAACAGCACGGTAATCAGCAGCAAGAACAGGCCGATCACGCTGCCGGTGATGTAATATTGCAGTTTCTCTGCGTCCTGCAACGGCTGCGTGATGTCATATTGTAGCTGGAGCACGGCAATAATAGGAGCCGTCGCTTGACCGGCGGCTTCGACACGGTAAAGCAGTGGATAGAAAAGTTGCAGCACGGTCCCGCGCCGCGCTTGCCCTTGTGCATCGTAAATCGGGGTGTCGGGGCGGAGACGGGTGACCACCTCGCCGCCCAAGGCGCGATCATACAGTGCCCGCGAGTGCGCATCACCTGTCAGTTCGCCGCCGGTCGCACGCGTGGAAAGAATAATGGAGCCCTCGGTGTCTTTGGTATAGATAGCCGCCAAGGTGACTGGTGCCGTTTCCAGATAATTGAGAGATTGATCACGGAAAGGGAAAAATTCCTCATATTTCTTCCATTCTTCCGGATTTTTCAGTATTTTACGTGACGTGTACTGCTGAAAGCGCCAGATGGTTGCCTGCTGTGCGGGCCAGATGAGCCGCCCGTAAGCCTCGGCTACGGTTTGTGTGGTGCGGGTGGCGGAACCTAGTACATCTTCAGTGGCACGGTCACGCAGATACCCCCCTGCCAGGTAGGCAGACACAAACACCAGCACGAGGCTGACGAGCGAGAAATAGCGCAGGTAGCTGAACATGCTCAGCGGCGTGGGGTTAGGTTCCTCTCCTGTCTTAACAGCGGGAATACCAAGAAACCGTTAAAAACCCGGTAAAAAGTCATTCCAGGGCCACCCGCGTCACAAACGTGGAAGGCCATTGACTTTGCGGCCCGAAATGGGTAGATACGCCCTTCACGCCGGCCGGAGCCGGGTTAACCTATGGAGATTGACGGTGAAGCGCACCTATCAACCGAGCAAACTGATCCGCAAGCGCCGCCACGGCTTCCGCTCCCGCATGGCGACCCCCGGCGGCCGCAAGGTCATCGCCGCCCGCCGCGCCAAGGGCCGCAAGCGCCTAAGCGCGTAAGCGCGGCCCCGCGGGCCTGCGCCATACCCATGGTTACGCTGGAGCGACTGCGGCAGCGCCGTGATTTCCTGAACCTGAACTCCCAGGGCCGGAAATTTGTGACTCAGAGCCTGATCATGCTGACCACCCCTTCCCCTGCCGCCTCAGACGCGTCCTGCCGCCTTGGTTTTACCGCCACGCGCAAGCTGGGCGGCGCCGTGGTGCGCAACAGCATCCGCCGACGCCTGAAGGAAGCCGCACGCCTGACCTTTCCCGCCCATGCCCGCGCCGGTCAGGATTATGTGCTGATCGCCCGCCCCGCCGCGCTGGAGCGCCCCTTCCCCGCCCTGCAGCAGGATATGCGCTTTGCGCTGAGCAGGCTGCACCGCGAGACGGAGGCGTCCGCATGATGATCCGTCTGCTGCTGGGGGCCTTGCGCCTCTATCGCTGGGTATTCTCCGCCCTCAAGCCCTACCCCACCTGCCGTTACCTGCCGACCTGCTCGGCCTATGCGCAGGAAGCCGTGGCCCGCCATGGCGGGTGGCGCGGAGGCTGGCTGGCGGCCCGGCGCGTGGCGCGCTGCCATCCCTGGGGCGGCCATGGGCTGGACCCCGTTCCCACTTTCTCTTCCAAGGTACCTTCATGAGCCTGATGCCCTCCCACGGCGGCCCGCAACGCCCCGAAGAAACCCGCAACCTGCTGATCGCGCTGGCGCTCTCTACGCTGATCCTCCTCGGCTGGCAGTATTTCTACGAGATGCCGCGCCGCCAGCAGGAAGCCGCCCTGCGTCAGCAGCAGGCGGGCACGCAGCTGACCGAAACCACCGCCAGCGCCCCGCAGCAGGCCGCCCCGGCGGAGCTCTCCAGCGCCCAGCCGGTGACGTTGGAGGAGGCGCTGGCCCAGTCGCCGCGCCTGACCATCCGCTCGCCGGAAGTCACCGGCTCACTGCAACTGACCGGCGCGCGGCTGGATGACCTGACCCTGCGCAATTACCGCCAGACGGTCGCCAAGGACAGCCCGCCCGTCACCCTGCTCGCGCCCAGCGCCACGCAGTCGGGCTATTTCGCCGATCTGGGCTGGCGCTCCACCGATACCGTCGTCCCCAGCGCCTCCACCCCGTGGACGGCCAGCAGCCAGACGCTGGCCCCCGGACAGCCGGTGACGCTTTCCTGGACCAACCCGGAGGGCGTGCGCTTCGAGATGGAATTCGCCCTCGATGAGCATTTCCTGTTCACCGTGACCCAGCGGGTCATCAACACCACCGGCCGGCCGCTCTCGCTGGCGCCGTTCGGGCTGATCAACCGCGAGCTGGCGCATGAGAACCAGCATTTCGCCATTCTGCATGAAGGGGCCATCGGCGTGGTCGACAACACGCTGAAGGAGGTGAGCTACAAGGATTTGCGCGAGGAGGGCGAGCAGAAATTCGCCAACGCGCAAGGCTGGCTCGGCATCAGCGACAAATACTGGCTGACCGCCCTCATCCCCGACGGCCCGGCCCCCTTCACCGCCAAGTTCCAGACCTACCAGAGCCATGGCACGCAACGCTACCAGGTGGATTACCTGCGCCCGGCGCTTCAGGTGGCCCCCGGTGCCACGGGCGAGCAGATCACCCGCCTCTTTGCCGGGGCGAAGCATGTCGACCTGCTGGACGGGTATGGCAAGCAGTACAATATCCCGCTGTTCGACCGCGCGGTGGATTTCGGCGTGCTCTATTTCCTCACCAAGCCGATTTTCCACCTGCTGCATTTCTTCCACACGCTGCTTGGCAATTTCGGCCTCGCCATCCTGGCGCTGACCTGCGTCATCCGGCTGCTGATGTTCCCGCTGGCCAACAAGTCCTATTATTCGATGGCGCAGATGCGCAAACTGATGCCGAAGATGAACGACATTCGCGCCAAGTACGGCGAGGATCGGCTGCGCATGAACCAGGAGGTCATGGAGCTGTACAAGCGTGAGAAGATCAATCCGGCCTCCGGGTGCCTGCCGATGCTGCTGCAGATTCCGGTTTTCTTTGCCCTCTACAAGGTGCTGTTCGTCACCATCGAGATGCGTCATGCGCCCTTCTATGGCTGGCTGCAGGACCTCTCGGCACCGGATCCCTCCAACCTGTTCACGCTGTTCGGGCTGATTCCGTGGAACACCCCGAGCTTCCTGCATATTGGCATCCTGCCCATCCTGATGACCACCACCATGATCATCCAGCAGAAGCTGAACCCCAAGCCGAACGACCCGGTGCAGGCGCAGGTGATGGGCCTGCTGCCCTACCTCTTCCTGTTCCTGTTCGCCTCCTTCCCGGCCGGGCTGGTGCTCTACTGGGTATGGAGCAACATGCTCTCCATCCTGCAGCAGTTCATCATCACCCGCCGCTACGAGAAGCGCACCGGCGACACCAGCCACCGCCGCAAGCCGAAGGCGGCATGATGCGCAAGGGTCAGGGCACCGGCGCCTGCCTCCTGTTATCCTGCGAGCCTCAGGCTGCGCAGGATCTCCTTCGTCACGCGGGGAGATTCCGGGCACGCTGTGCGTCCCGGAATGACGGAGGGGCGAGACTATGACAATGACCCCCGACTCCGAAAAACTGTTCCTCGGCCTGTGCGATTTCGTGGCGGGTGCGGCCACGGAGGACGCCATCCCCGCGCTCGGCCTGCCAGAAGTGGCATTCGCGGGCCGCTCCAATGTCGGCAAGTCGAGCCTGCTGAACGCGCTCACCAACCGCAAGGCGCTGGCGCGCACCTCGTCGCATCCGGGGCGCACGCAGCAGCTCAATTTCTTCAACCTCGCCGACACGCTGATGCTGGTCGATTTGCCCGGCTATGGGTACGCCAAGGCGTCGAAGGACAAGGTGAAGGACTGGAGCAAGCTCACCCTGCGCTACCTGCGCGGCCGCGTGCAGCTCCGCCGCGTCTGCCTGCTCATCGACAGCCGGCATGAGGTGAAGAAAATCGACGTGGAATACATGGATGTCTTTGACGAGGCCGCGGTATCCTACACGCTGGTGCTCACCAAGTGCGACAAGCTCGGCCCCACCCAGCTCGCCGCGAAGAAGGCGGAATACGAAACCCTTGCGCGAAAGCACCCGGCGGCTATAGGTGACGTCATTGCCACCAGCAGCGAAACCGGGCTCGGCATCTCCGAGCTGCGGGCCGCCCTCGCCGCGCTGGCGTGAGGAAGGAGCGCCCATGAAAACCGGTTCGCTGAAAACGCCCTTCGGCCTGCTGCGCATCGCCAAGACCATTTCCGAGGCCCTGCCCTACCTGCAGCAATTCGCCGGTGAAACCTTCGTGGTGAAATATGGCGGCCACGCCATGGGCGAGGAGGAGCTGTTCCACCGCTTCGCGCGCGACATCGTGCTGCTGAAGCAGGTCGGCATCAACCCGGTGGTGGTGCATGGCGGCGGCCCGCAGATCGGCCGCATGCTGGAGCGGCTGAAGATTCAGTCCAGCTTCATCCAGGGCTTGCGCGTTACCGACCGCGAGACGGTGGACATCGTCGAGATGGTGCTCTCCGGCTCCATCAACAAACAGATCGTCACCGCCATCAACGAGGCGGGCGGCACCGGCATCGGCATCTCCGGCAAGGACGGAAGGTTGATCGAGGCGCGCCAGCTGCGCCGCACGACCCGCGACCCGGATTCCAACATCGAAAAAGTACTGGACCTCGGCTTCGTCGGCGAGCCGGTGAAAGTGAACGCAGACATGCTGCGCGACCTCGCCCAGTCAGGCATGATTCCCGTCATCGCCCCCATCGGCGTCGGGCCGGACGGCGAAACCTACAACATCAACGCCGACACCGCCGCCGGGGCCATCGCCGGGGCGCTGGCCGCGCGCAAGCTGATGCTGCTCACAGACGTACCGGGCGTGCTGAACAAGAACAAGGAGCTGATCAGCGAGCTCACGCTGGCCGAAGCCCGCGCCCTGATCGAGGACGGCACCATCACCGGCGGCATGATTCCCAAGGTGGAAACCTGCATGTACGCCTTGGAGCGCGATACACAAGCCGTGCACATTCTCGATGGCCGCATCCCGCACGTGATTCTGGTGGAAATCTTCACAGCGCACGGCGCCGGCACGATGTTCCGGCGTGAGGGTTAACCCAGACTAGAGACTATTTTTTCATCGTCATTGCGAGCCGTAGGCGAAGCAATCCAGCGGCGGTCTGGATTGCCACATCGCTTGCGCTCCTCGCAATGACGGTCTTCTAAAGATACGCAGCAAACTCCTCGACCACACGCTGATATAATTCTCGCTTGAAAGGCACGATCAGGTCGGGCAACGTTTGCGAATCGGCCCATTTCCATTCGAAGAATTCCGGGTGGGCGGTCTGCAGGTTGATATTGGCATCCGTACCAGTGAAGCGCATGACGTACCATTTCTGGCGCTGGCCGCGGTACCGGCCACCCCAGAGTTCCGGAACCAGATGCTGCGGCAGGTCGTAATCCAGCCAATCTTTTGACTCGCCGATGATCTCCGCATTGGCCGTGCCGATTTCCTCTTCCAGCTCGCGCAGGGCGGCCGCGCGCGGGTCTTCGCCCTCGTCCACCCCGCCCTGCGGCATCTGCCACGCTTCGGAGCGCATGTCGATCCGCCGGCCGACAAACACCTGCTTCTGCGCGTTCAGCAGCATCACGCCCACCCCCAGCCGGTAGGGGAGCGCGGCGATATGTTCCTCGCTGAAGGCGTGACGGGATGAGATCATTCTTCCTTCGCTACCGCGAGGGCGGATAAGGGCGCAAGGACGATGTTCTTGCCCGGCAGCGTCGCCAGCCAGGCGGGCAGCTCGGCGAGCAGCCCCGGCGTCGGCGGCAGCGAGAGCACGGCGTAGCCGCGCGTGCGCGCCATCGCTTCCAGCTCGCTCAGCATGGGGCGCAGCTGTTCCGGCGTCGTCTCGGGCGCCACGGTGCGGCTGACCGGCACCGTCATGCCGTCAAAGCGCGGCAGCAGCGTCACCGGCTGGTGCTGGAGCAGCAGCAGGCCCCGCGCGCGAATATCTTCCGCGAGGTCGCCCATCAGGCTGCCGGAGGAAAACAGCTCGGCCGGCGGCGCGATGAGGCCCGCATAGCCGGTGGCCGTGCCCATCACCTGATGCAGGCGGGAGAGATTGGCCTCGGCGGAATCGGTGCGCAGCAGGGCAAAGGGGCCCGCATCATTGGCCGGGTAGCCCTCAGGCTCCATCGGCACCTGCAGCCAGAATTCATGCCCCGCCGCCCGCGCGTTCTGCGCCTGCGCGTTCAGGCGCGGGGTGTAGGGAGAAAAGCCAAGCGTCACATACTCATCCAAGCCCATGGCCGCCTCGGTTTGGGCGGGCTGCAGGCCGAGATCGCGCACCAGCACCGCCACCAGCGGCATGCCCTTGGGACGCATGAACGGCTTTTTGTAATACTCCGCGGGCGTCACGCCTTCTGCCGAGGGTTTTGGCAAGGCCAGCGGGCCGACATTCTCAACGAGCGCTGTGTTGGGGGCCGGATTTAGTGGCGCGCGCAGGCCCATCGATGCGGGGGGTGGGGAGGGAGGCGCGGCCGCCGCCTGATCCACCGGCGGGGCTTCCGTCGCCGGGGTGGGCGTTTCAGCGACGGGCACCTCCGGCACTGAGATGGTGGGGGTTTCCGCCACGGGCGGCGGTGCGGGCGGCGGGGTCAGCGTCAGGATGTTACCTTCCACCGTGCCGGTGCGCACATTGAGCCGGGCGTAGCGGCCATCGCGGATGGCGGCCTGCTTGAGCGACGCCCCCTGCCCCAGCAGCAGAAACAGCATCACCAGCCAGCTGAGGAGCAGCCCGGTGGCCAGCACAAAAAGTAAGATTAGGGAAGAAGGATATCTTGCTACACCGGCCATGGCCATGCCTGCTCCTCCCTGTGGCGCGCGTGGCGCGCCCGGCTATTGCTTTTCCGCCTGTTCCTGCGCGTGGTAGATGGCGATGCCGCGCAGCAAGTCGAGCGCGCGCGCCAGCTGGAAGTCCTCGTCCTTATCCATGCCGCGCACGGTCTGGTCTTTCGGATCGACCGGCTTGCCCTTGGCAGGCACGGCAGGCACCGGCTTGGCCTTGTCCTTCTCATCCTCTGGGTTGCTCAGGCGGCCGCGCAGATCGGCTTCCGAGCGGATACCCAGCAGCGCGGGCTCCTCAAACTTGGCGATCTTGGCCTGCTCCACCACGATGTCCGGCGTGATGCCCTTGGCTTGGATGGAATGGCCGGACGGCGTGTAGTAACGCGAGGTAGTCAGCCGCATCGCGCCATGCTCGCGCAGCGGGATGACGGTCTGCACCGAACCCTTGCCGAAGGACTTGACGCCCATAATGATGGCGCGGTCATGATCCTGCAGCGCGCCCGCCACGATTTCCGAGGCGGAGGCGGAGCCCTGGTTGATCAGCACCACCATCGGCAGGCCGTCCAGCACGTCGCCCTTGGTGGCGGAATAGCGCTTGGTATTGTTGGGATCGCGCTCGCGGGTGGAGACGATCTCGCCATGATCAAGGAACGCGTCCGACACCGCCACGGCCTGATCGAGTAAGCCGCCCGGGTTGTTGCGCAAATCGAGCACGAGGCCCTTCATCTTCGGGTCGTCCTTGCGCATTTTCTTGATGGCATCCACCAGCGTCTCGCCCGTCTGCTCGGAGAAGGAGGTGATGCGGGCGTAGCCAATATCGCCTTCCTCGCGCGAGCGCACTGACTTGATGCGGATCAGGTCGCGCTTGAGGGTGAGGTTCAGCGGCTCGGAGCTGTTCTCGCGCAGGATGGTCAGCTTGATCTCGCTGCCGACCGGGCCGCGCATTTTCTCCACCGCGTCGGAGAGGGCGAGGCCCATTACCGGCTCGCCGTTGATCTCGCTGATGAAATCCCCGGCCTGCACCCCGGCTTTGAAGGCGGGCGTATCGTCAATCGGCGAGACGACCTTCACCAGGCCGTTCTCCATGGTCACCTCGATGCCCAGCCCGCCGAATTCGCCGCGGGTCTGCACCTGCATTTCCTTGAAGCTGTCCTCGCTGAGATAGCCCGAATGCGGGTCAAGCGAGGTGAGCATGCCGTTGATGGCGGCCTCGATGAGCTGCTTGTCGGTGACCTCTTCCACGTAATCCTTGCGCACGCGCTCGAACACGTCGCCGAAAAGGTTGAGGAGCTCGTACGTATCCTCCTGCTCGGTCAGGCCAAGGTCAGCCTTTTTCTCCTGCGCGCAGGCAGGGGCGGCGAGGAAGGAAGTGGAGAGGCAGAAAGCGAGGAGCGTGGCGCGAAAGGTGGGTTGGAAGAAGCGGGTCGTCATAGGGTTCCTTGTGCGATGCCCGGCAGTGCGCCCGCGCCCGTGAGCGGTTGCTCAGTTGCGGGCCAGACGGCGCGCCCCGCCGAACCAGGGTGCGGGATCGACCGCCTTGCCATCCTCGCGCAGTTCCACGTAAAGGCGGCGGTCCATCTGTGCCTTACCCATAGCACCAATCGGCTCTCCTTCCAACAGAAACTGTCCCGGCGCCACATCAATGCGGCTGAGTCCCGCCAGCAGTGTGTGGTAACGCTTGTTGTGGCGGATGATGACCATCTGGCCGTAATCGCGGAACGGGCCGGTGAACATCACCTCCCCGCCGTAAGGCGTGGTCACCACCGCCTCGGTGGGCGTGGCGAGCAGCAGGCCTTTCAGCGTGTCGTTGCTGGCCTGCTGCTGACCGTAGCGGCCGCTGATGGTCCCGGCGACCGGGAGGGCCAGCGCGCCGCGCGCCTTGGCGAGGTCATATTCCTGCTTGCGCCGCTCGCCCTTGGGCACGCGGGTGGGCGGCACGGGCCTGCTCGCGGTGCGCGTCTCCGCGGTGCCGCGCGCCGGCTTGAAGCGCGGCAGGCCGATGGCCCCGAACTGCCCGTCGCGCTGGGCGGTGCGTGCCTCTTCCAAAGACGAGACCAGCGCTTCCAGATCCTTCGACTGGCGGGTGAGCTGGGCGATGCGCTCCTGTTCCTGCATCTCCTCTGTATGCAATGATTCCATGGAGCGGCGGCGCTCCTCGACGCGCCCGGCGAGCGCCTTGCGCTGCCCCTCCAGCGTTTCCTGCCGCACCGCCAGCGCCTGCTGCTCGCGGGCAATGCCTTCCTTCAGCGACGCCAGCTCGCGCAGCTCAACGGACAGCGCATCCGTCTCCTGCTTCAACGACTGGGTGGTGATGCCAAGCGCCCGCGAGGCGTGAATCTGCGCCTCCAGCCCGTTTTCCATGGCCAGCACCGCCTGCGGCGGCACCTGGCTGACGCGCAGCACAGTGGCAAGCAAGGCAGCGATTTCCCTGCGGCGACGGTCGATGGCGGACTGTTTCTGCGTCGCTTCCTTCTCCAGCGCGGCGAGGCGCTGCTCGATCTCATGCTGCTGCTGCTGGGTTTTCTTCAGCGCCTCGGCGATGCTGCCGGTTTCCTTCTGCAGGCCACCCAAGTCGGATTCCAGCTGCTCCAGATTCTTCTTCAGCGACGCATGGCGCTGGCGGGAGGCTTCGATTTCCTCGCGGGTCTGCTGCAATTGCCGCGTCGGCGGCGGCTCCTGCGCCCGCGCCTCGGCAACGCCCAGTGCCAGCCCCAGCAGCGCCAGCGCGGCGAGGCTACTCCGATGTCGCGGCGGCATAGGCGGCGGGCTGCAACAGGGAAGCGCCGTTCATGACGTCCGGCTGCGGAAGGCCGAGCAGGGCAAGCAGGGTCGGGGCGATGTCGGCCAGCCGCCCGTCGCGCAGAGCCACCTGCGTGCGGGTGAAGCCGTCCCCGGCCAGCACCAGCGGCACCTTGTTCAGCGTATGGGCGGTATGGGCCTGCGTAGTGCCCTCGTCGAGCATCATCTCGGCATTGCCATGATCGGCGGTGATCATCAGCGCGCCGCCGTGATCGCGCACCGCCTGCCATATGCGGCCCAAACAGGTATCCACCGCCTCCACCGCCGCGATGGCAGCCTGCATGTCGCCGGTGTGGCCCACCATGTCGGTATTGGCGTAATTGACGATGATGACATCGTAAAGCCCGTCATGGATGACGGAGACCAGCCGGTCCGTCACTTCGTGGGCGGACATCTCCGGCTTCAAATCGTAGGTCGCTACCGACGGGGACGGCACGAGGATGCGGTCCTCGCCGAGGAACGGCTCCTCGCGTCCGCCATTGAAGAAGAAAGTGACGTGCGCGTATTTCTCCGTCTCGGCGATGCGCAGCTGCTTCAGCCCGGCCTGCGCGATGATCTCGCCGAAGGTCTGGCGCGGCAGTTCCTGCGGGAACAGCGCGGGCATCAGGGCGGAGAGCTCGGTGGAATATTCCACCATGCCGAGCACCATGCTGTATTCGGTGGCCTCCAGCCGTGGGAAGGCGGAGAATGTCGTATCGATCAACGCATGCAGGATTTCGCGCGCGCGGTCGGCGCGGAAATTGCCCATCAGCAGCGCGTCGCCATGCACCGTGCCGTGATACTCGCCGATGATGCTCGGCAGCACGAATTCGTCGCTGACGCCCTTGGCATACATGGCGGCGAGCGCTTCCTGCGCACTGGCGAAATGCTGCCCCACCCCGTCGGCGATGGCGCTGTAGGCCTGCTGCACGCGCTCCCAGCGCTTGTCGCGGTCCATCGCGTAATAACGCCCGCTGATCGTGGCGATGCGTACGCGCGGGTCATTCGCAAAACGCGTTTCCCACTTTCGCAGATAGGCCTCCGCGCTTTTCGGCGGGGTGTCGCGCCCATCGAGGAACGCATGCAGCCGCACCTCGACGCCCGCGTCGCTGAGCAGGGCGGCCAGCGCCTCCAGATGCGCCTGATGCGCATGCACGCCGCCATCCGACAGTAGCCCCATCAGATGCACCGGGCGGCCAGAGCCTTTCTGCATCTCGATCAGCTGGGTGAGCAACGGGTGCCTGGCCAGCGAGCCGTCCCGCACCACCGTATCGATGCGCGGCAGGTCCTGCAGGATGACCCGCCCCGCGCCGATATTCATGTGCCCCACTTCCGAATTGCCCATCTGCCCCGTCGGCAGGCCAACCTCCAGCTCGGAGGCATCGAGCAGCGCCGTCGGCCAGTCGCGCCAAAGCGCATCCCAGGTCGGCGTGCGGGCCGCGTGGATGGCGTTGTGCGCGATCTCCTCGCGATGGCCCCAGCCATCGAGGATTGCGAGCACGAGGGGTTTGGGGCGGTGCGGTGTCATGCGCTATTCTTCAGCATGTCCTTGTGCGGGCGCGTGCCGGTGACGACGTAAATCACCATCTTGGCGATGTCGGCGCAATAATCGGCGATGCGCTCAAAATTCTTGGCAGCGAACAGGACATCGGCCAGTTGACCTGCCGCGGCAGGGTTGCTGACCATTTCCTCGCGCACCGCGTCGAACACGCGCGCGCAGGCATCATCGGCTACGTCGTCACGCTTCCACGCGGCAATTGCCAGCACGGTATCCCGCGTGCGCAGGGCTTCCAGCGCGTCCTTCAGCATCTCGCGGTTGACGCGCACCAGCTCATGCAGCGCATCCAGCACCGTGGCGCTGCAGGGCACCTGCAGCCGCGCCATGTGCTTGGTGGTGCTTTTCGCGAGATCGCCCGCGCGCTCCAGCGAGCCGGAGGTTTTCAGGATGGCAATCACAAAGCGCAGATCGGAGGCGAAAGGCGCAGCGTGGGTGAACATCTTCACCACCTGGCCCTCCAGCTCGTCATTCAGCGCGTTAATTTTCTTGTCGAGCAGCTTGGCCTGCTGGCGCAGTTCCTCTTCGTGATGCTCCAGCGCATTCTCCGAGAAATCAAGCGCCTGTGCGATCAGCTCGCCCATCTGGAGAATGGTGATCGTCATTTCATCAAGTTGCGCGGTATAAATGCCCGAGGCCATGCGAATTCCTTCCCTGCCGCGCTAGAATACGACCGCCCGGCCCGCCGTCAAAGTAAAAACTACGTTGGGCGCGTGATGTCCGCCTGCTCTTTGCACCGTATAAGCAAGCGCGCCTTCTTTTTCCCTTGTCATCCTCGCGCTCGACGCGAGCATCTCATGCCACACGCGAAGAGATCCTCGCGTCGAGCGCGAGGATGACGACTCTCCAAAGAATGTCACTCCTCGCTCTGCCCTCATGGTGAGCCTGTCGAACCATGATGTGTGGCGCAGTGGCAGGCCTCTTATCCTTCGACAGGCTCAGGATGAGGGGCGGGGGTGGGAGAATCCAGCTAGGTATGTCACCCCGCACTGGTTGCGGGGTCTCCCTGCCACATGAGGAGACCCCGCAACCAGTGCGGGGTGACAGTTACTTCGTCATTGCGAGCAACGCGAAGCAATCCAGAGGGCGTATGGATGGCCGCGTCGCTACGCTCCTCGCCATGACGGAACCAACTCACCCCGCCCGGTGGTACGGATGTCCACTCAGAATGGCATGGGCGCGGTAGAGCTGCTCCGCCAGCAGGCCGCGCACCAGGAGATGCGGCCAGGTCATCGCGCCGAGCGAGAGGGTGAGCTGCCCCTCCGCCAGCCGCGCGCGGTCATGGCCGTGATCGCCGCCAATCAAAAACGCCACCGCCCGGTCGCCGCCGTCGCGCCAGCGGCCAAGCTGGGCGGCAAAGGCCTCGCTGGCGAGTGTCTTGCCGGTTTCGTCGAGAAACACCAGCTTTTCCGTCCCCCATTGGCGCGCCGCCTGCATCAGCGCCTCGGTTTCACGGCGCTTCTGCTCCGCCGGCGTCGCGGCGGATGCGGCCGGCAGTTCCTTCAGCGTCAGCTCCCACGGCAGGCGCGCGGCATATTGCTCCCACAGCGCCTTCTCCGGCGCGTGCTTCCATTTGCCGATGGTGGCCACAAGCATTCGCATGGCCCCACCTTACGCGCACCTCGCCCAAAACAAAAGCGGCGCCTTCGCGGGCGCCGCTTCGGTGCAGAAAAAGGCCGAAGCCTAGCGGACCAGAGCAAGCTCAGGCGCGCTGACCATCCACATTTTCTCGAGATTATACACGTCGCGCACTTCCGGCCGGAAGACATGGACGATGACGTCGCCCGCATCGATCAGCACCCAGTCGCACAATTCCTTGCCTTCCACGCCGACGGTGGGGAAGCCGATGGATTTGAGCTTTTCAACGAGGTGGTCGGCAATGCTGCCCACATGACGGGGGGAGGTGCCGGTGGCGATGATCATCTTGTCCGCGAAGCTGGTCTTGCCGACAAGGTCGACGATGGCAATGTCTTCCGCCTTATCGTCTTCAAGCGAGGTAATAATGAGGTTTTCTATATTAACCCCGCCGCTGCGATTATTGCTAGGAATGGGTGCGCTCCTTGCTGGTTTATTTAAGGTTATTATGCCCCAGAAACGCGTTTTTTCCAAGTGTTTTCCGCAATTGTGTCGCGGAGAGCGGCGAAATTCGTCCAAAATGATAGCGCCATTTGCGCGCCCCTGACGGCCCGGCGCTGAAGGCCTGATGCCCTGCTAACCGGCGACCCGCTGCCCAAGTGGCGGCACGGCCCCGCAGCGCCCCATGCGTCCATGGCTTGCGGTCGACGACAATCATATCCACCCGCCCGGCCAGCACCTGCCATTGCTTCCAGCGGTGAAACTGGGCGAGGTTGTCCGCGCCCATAATCCAAACAAACCGCACCCCCGGATGGCGGCGCTGCAGGGCGTTGAGGGTATCGATGGTATAGCGCATCCCAAAGCGTGCCTCGGCATCGCTCACCCTAATCCGGGGGTGGCGCGCCATGGCGCGGGCGGAGGCCAGCCGGGTCGCATAATCCGCTAATTCGGCAGGCGATTTCAGCGGATTGCCGGGCGATACCAGCCACCAGACTTCATCCAGCCCGTAGCGCTGCATCACTTCCAGCGACACCTGCCGGTGCCCCGCATGGGCCGGGTTGAACGATCCCCCGAGCAGGCCGACGCGGCGCATCAGACGGGACGGATCGTGCCGTCCCCGCGCACGACGTATTTGTAAGTGGTCAGCTGTTCGGCGCCGACGGGGCCGCGGGCATGCAGGCGGCCGGTGGAGATGCCGATTTCCGCGCCCATGCCGAACTCGCCGCCATCGGCGAACTGCGTGGACGCATTGTACAGCACGATGGCGCTGTCCACGCCTGCGAGGAAACGTGCGGCTGCCGCTTCATCCGCCGTGATGATGGCGTCGGTGTGGTGCGAGCCGTAGCGGTTGATATGCGCGATGGCTTCTTCCACGCCGCCGACGGTTTTGACAGAGATGATCTTATCCAGATATTCCGTACCCCAATCCTCCTCGGTGGCCGGGGTGATCCGGGCATCGGCAGCGTAGGCATCGGCATCGCCGCGCAGGGCGCAGCCCCCAGCGAGGAGCGCCTCCGCCACGGGCCGCAGATGGGTGGCGAGCACGGCGCGGTCGATGACCAGTGACTCGGTCGCCCCGCACACGCCGGTGCGGCGCAGCTTGGCATTCTCCACTACCTTCACCGCCATTGCCATGTCGGCCGCTGCGTGAATGTAGGTGTGGCAGTTGCCGTCCAGATGCAAAATAGTGGGAATGCGGCTTTCCTCCGCCACCCGGCGTGTCAGCGACGCCCCGCCGCGCGGGACGATGACGTCGATGAACCCAACAGCGCGCAGCATTTCGCCCACGGCGGCACGATCCGTGGTGGGCACCAGTTGCACGGCCTCCTCCGGCAGCCCCGCCTGCCGCAGCCCTTCCTGCAGGCACGCGACAATGGCGCGCGAGGAATGGAAGCTTTCCGAGCCACCGCGCAGCAGGGCGGCATTGCCGGATTTGACGCAAAGCGCCCCGGCATCGGCCGTCACGTTGGGGCGCGATTCATAGATGATGCCAATCACGCCGAGCGGCACGGCGATGCGGGCGATGCGCAGCCCGTTCGGGCGCGTCCATTCCGCCAGCGTGCGCCCCACGGGATCGGGCAGCGCCGCCACGTCCTCGATGCCGCGCGCGATGGATTCCAGCCGCGCCTCATCCAGCCGCAGCCGGTCCAGCATGGCGTCGCTTAAGGCCTTGGCGCAGGCGGTGTCCATGTCCTGTGCATTGGCTTGCAGCAGGTCCATTTTTGCGGCGCGCAAGGCTGCGGCGGCGGCGTACAATGCCCGCTCCTTGACGGCAGCGGGCGTAGTGGCCAGCACACGCGATGCTTCATAGGCACGCAGGGCCAGCGGGGCAATCACGGAAGCGGTGTCATTGGCAGTGGTCATGCCTGCCTTGTAGCACAAACGGCATAGAAAACCACCCTACTCGGCTGCGGCTTGCCTGAGACCAGCCGTCCCATGCTGCTGGCGGTACTGGGTGGGAGAAAGACCGGTGGCCTGTTTGAACACCCGGTTGAAGGATGCGATGGAGTTAAAGCCTGCTGTGAAGGCGATCACATTGACCGCGCTGTTCTCGCTGGCCAGCCGCCGCTTGGCTTCCTCCAGCCGGAAGCTGTTGACATACTCACTGAAATTCTGTCCTAGATGCTGGTTCAACACGCGCGAGACCGTCTGCTCGGACACCTTAATCAGCCGCGCCAGGTCCTCGCGGGAGAAACTGGGGGTGCGGTAGGGCGCTTCGTGGCGCATGATGGCGGTGAGTTTCTCAGCCAGTGCAGCATCGTCAAGCGGCGGGCGCCCAGCACGTGCAAGGGTGGGCAAAGACTCCATTGCCACCTGCAGGGGGGCACCATAGACGCGAAAGAGCGAGGTCAGGACGAGATAGAGGAAACTGATGCGCAGCAGTAGTGCAAGCCGGTAAGCTTCTGCTTCCGTCAGCCTTTGGGTCAGCCGCCCGAGATCCAGTATAGGCAGCGCTAGATGCAGCATTACCAGCGTGACGATCAACCAATAGGCATGCCGACGCTCTAGCTGCGCTTCATTCCGGTCTGACAATCCATGACGCGATACCTGCAGAATCAGCAGCAGGAAAATGAAAGCAGCCAGCAGCACGTGATAGAGCATTAATGCAGAGGCGCTTTCCACACATAAATCATTGGCCAGACAAAATCGATCCTGCTGGGACCGCCGGTAAATGAGGGAGGCTTCCCCCACCAGCGGCGCGCTAAGGATAAGCCAATGTCCAAAGGGTATGCTGCGCCGGCTTATCAGTGAAAGCACCAGCAAGTAACACAGCGCCGGAGCCGCAGCAGACACCATCTGCACCCCAAACAGAGTGGTTGGATCTTCCTGCTCGATCAGTGGCAGGAGCGGCATCGCAAAGCTGGCGGCAAGGGACAGGAAATACAGCGAGGGAATGAGCGCCTTCGCACGGGGGCGACAGGCAAGCCAGAGAAATGCGACGGCAAAAAGACACGGGCCGAGCGCCAGTAACGGTACAGCTTCCTCTAGGCTGATAGCGGTAGGTGCGTCCGTCATGCCTTTCCCTTGCGATGTTACCCATAGCAGGCCAAGCGGCTCTTAGAGTTACTGCGCGCCGGGCACTGCCTCGTGCATTTCTGCCGGCGAGGGAGCAGGCGTCTTGTCCGGCAGCTTGGCGTCTTCCAGCCGCTTGCGCTCTTCGGCGCTCAACTCATCCAGCTTGGCGATGCGCTCGTCGATGAAATATTTCATGTAGCGCAACTCACCCGGATCAATATCCTGAGTGTGTGACAGGATATTCTCCATGATACCGAGCGCCGCATCAAACTCCCCGCGTTTTTCATAAACAAAGGCTGGTAGCTGGTTTACCCAGAGCGGCACATCCCGCGCCTCGGTAAGAGTGTTGGCAAGCTTCAGTGCGAGGTCCATATCTTTCAACTTATGCATGGCGAGATAGACGCCTTGGGCCATCCACCACCATTTTTCCTGAATGCATGGGGCCGAGTGCTCGTAGAGGTAATCCACCATATAACGCACGTCAGAGGTTTTTTGCGTCTGGCTGAAATAATAGGCCGCCATGCTGGGCAGCACATTGGAGTGCGCATTGAAATGATCAAGCAGCGTGAACCAAAGATAGACCTTGCGGAGATCGTACTTGTAAAGCGCGGTGAAGCGACCAAACGTATCGCCCGCATTGCTCAGGCGCATGGCCATCGTGCGGAAAAGAAACTCCTCATCGCCAAATGACATGACCTGCAGCGCCTTTTGCCCCGGCACGTCGGGCACAATAGCCATGTCCGGCAGGCGTGCGAGTGTGTGCCACCAGAAACCCGTCTGCGTGGCAAGAAAGAACGCCAAGCACAGATAAGCGGAAGAAATACGCGTGCGCATGTCAGAATTGCCGACGGTTGAAGTCAACGACAGTCACAGCCAGCAGCAAGGGGACAAAGGTCACGCTTTGGGCTAGGAAAAGCTGCCAGTCAGCGCTCGCGGACCCGTAAATGAGCCAGCCGCTCTTACCATACATGTCAAGGCGGGGTACGATAACGGCCGCCCCTTCCACGATGTACTTTGTCAACGCATTAAGCCACGGCGTTTCAAACACGAAGCGGGCTTGTACTGTGGCAAGGAAAAAGCCCATCATGCGCCCCGCCACGTAGAATACGAGACTAGCCATGACCGAGGAAACCGCACTGCGCAGCGTGACGGAGGTGAAGAGGGCGATGGCTACAACAATCCACATCTCCAGCAGCAGGCTGCCGCCCCAGGCAAGGAAACCCGGCATGCTCACTGGCTGCAGCAGCGCCAGTACCGCCAGATTGACCAGCACCAGCGCTGCGGTAACGACAGAAAAGCCCATCCAATAACCAATCACCAGTCGCGCACGCGAGATGGGCCGCGAGAGCATCACGTCAATTTCCTTACTATCAAAAGCCTGCCGTATGTGGAAACAAACGAACACGATGATGCCAACGGCCAAGAGCAGCCGCGCCACGGCAGCACTGAAGGAGAGCGTCATCTCGTGCTGCTCGATCATGGATGTTTTCGCCAGACCGCTCGCGATGCCGATGGCCATAACGAGCAGCAGCAGCAGCACGGCAAACAATCTATCCCGCAAAGCGGTGAGAAGCACAAAGCGGATGATGGTCAGCATGGGTTTAGTCCACCAGAGTTAGAAGGCCAAGGGCCGAGGATCGTTAGAGAATTTCTCGTAAACCTGACGGTCAGTCGGATGATAGCTGCCTTGGGGCGTAATGATGGTTGCACGAATAAGAACAATTAGCTCCTTGTTTAAATCATTTTTTGTCGTTTGCTTGACGAAGTTTCCAAGGATAGGAATTTCCGAAAGCCATGGTGCACCTCGGTCTGTGTTACTGGAGGATTGCTCCATCAATCCGCCGATAACCATCACACCGCCGCTTTTGGCCTTTATAATCGAATCCAGCTCGCGAACTTCAATAATGGGGACGCGGTTCTCGGGAATACTGGGCTGATTATTAGAGCTTCCTGAAAGTGCCTGCAAAGCAAGCAAAGGAGCAGGATCTATCCGAAAACCAACCTGACGGGTGATCGTGGGACGCACATTGATGGTAATCTCATTGGTTTCCAGATCTATGCTGGGCAGGAGGTTGAGCACAATACCAATTGGCACCACACTGCGCTCCACTGACAGTTGTGGAGGCTGCACAGCGGGAAGGCCTCCCGGCACCGAACTGGTTGTGGTGGTGACGGCCGGCTGCACCTGGATGTCGAACACAATTTCATTGCGAGTGACGGTTAGCACGGCGGGTTGGTTATTAATAGCATTAAGCCGCGGATTTGAGAGGGTTCGCGTGGCGCCAAAATCCTGAAGCAGGGTAGCAACGGCATTGATATCCGTATTTTGCAGGGCCAGCGAAACGAAGTCCCCTCTGTCCGTGGATTGGGGATTGAATTCAGCACTAATGTTTAGTTTTCCAAAGTCCAGATTTTTCCAGTCAATACCTGTGCTGTACTGATCATTAAGTTGCACCTCGATAATCTTGGCCTCGATCAGCACTTGGGAAGCCGCATTAAGGCGGACTTGATCGATATATTTTTTGATAATCTCATGTTGCCACTGGCTCGCTGAAACAGTGATGATACCTGCCTGGCGGTTGATGTTCATATAGTAACCGGGCGCAACGGTCGCAGACATCGCACCGAGCCCACCCGTGCCACTGGCACCTCCGGCCGCCACACCCTGACCGCCAAGACCGCCAAGCATGCCGGCTTGCTGGGATTGATCCTGCGTGGACTGTTTCAATGCTTCTGAGGTCAGGACAGTCTGTCGCGTACTGAGGATAGCTGTGATGCCAGATTGCAGAGCCAACCAGAAATCATCGCTCACGCTACCGGAAATCGATGTAGTGGAAACACCTGAAGCGCCGCCTAGACTGCTGTTGCCCGTACCGCTACCGCCGCCGACACCACCGCCGCCGACACCACCTCCGCCAGCCCCGCCACCTACCGCTCCACCGCCTGCACCTCCATTGGCACCACCATTACCCATTCCACCCGTGGCAATGGAATTGCTGCTATTGCGAATCATGTTGAGGAAATCAACACGGTAATTGACAACATACGGCGTGTCGCGCTCCACTCGCAGCACGCCGTTGCGGATGCTGTAACGGAGGTTTGCCAGTGAGGCAATGCGCTCAATCACTTGGTTAAACGGCTTATCTTTGGCACGGAAATTGACTCCGCCCTCAATGCCTGAATCGATCTCGATGTCTACATCAGCCAAGCGCGCCAGTTCCACAAGCACATCCTTCAATGGCACATCATCGGTAACAGCGATGGATACGAGCTGGCTGTTGCCGATGCGGGGCGGGCGCGGCGCGGCGAGCAGAGGCGCGATATCTGGCACCGGGGGAGCTACGGACTGGTGATGATCTGAGGCAGCAATTCCCGCTTTGCCCGGCTTCTGATCATACATGTCACGATACTCATTGCGGCTGAGTTTCAGCGGCCGATCGATCGGATCGATGGTATCGGAATTCAGTGCGCTCTCGTCACACGCACCCACAAGAAGCATCAATGGAAGCAGGCGAAGCCACAAACCCATAGATGTGCGCCCCCTACCCCAAGAAAAACCAACTTGTAACTGTCGTTTCACACAAGACTCACTTGAATTAGCCGTTAACACAAGCATACCCGCCGTTCAAATGTAATTTATGGATTACTTATATTGTTTTTTGATGTGTTTCTTATGTGTCTCCCTCACACCTCACCCGCGCAAAAATAGCTGTGGCCATTGGAAGAACAGCGTGCCAATCGGCGGCACCATCACCAGCCCCCAGAGGCTGACCGCCAGCGCCGGTCCGAACGGAAAAATCTCCCCGTACCCCAGCCGTCGCCACAGCCCGGCCGTGACCACCCCAAGAAGCCCGCTGAAGAAGAGCAGCGGAATCAGCATCTTCGCCCCCAGCCAGATGCCAGCCACGACGAGGAATTTGACATCCCCGGTGCCCAAGCCATCCTTTTTGCGCGCATACCGGTAGCCCGTCTGCAAGGCCCAGCCAATCGCACCGCCAGTCAGGGCACCGACGAGCACATCGGCCGGGTGCATGCCGTAACACCAGTGATAGCCCACCCCCAGCGCGCCCACGAGCAGCTGGATGGAGTCCGGGATGATGTAATGCTCGAAATCAACGATGATCATCACCAGCAGTGCTAGGGTAAGGCCCATCAACAGAAGCGCCTTCCCGTCCAGCCCGTACAGTGCGTAGACCGAGGTCAGGGCCGCCGCGGTGACCAGCTCGATGGCGGGATAGCGCCAGGAGACGCCGGCGCGGCAATGACGGCACGCTCCGCGCGAGGCCGCCCAGCTGAACACCGGCACCAGATCACGCGCCGCCAGCGTGGTGCCGCAGGCGGGGCAGCGCGAACGCGTCCAGCCCATGGATTCCCCGCGCGGCAGTCGATAGCTGACCAAGGTCAGAAAGCTGCCAAAACACAGGCCAACCACAAACACAAGGATTCCCATGCGCGCGAGCATGGCAGGCCGGGGTTAACGAAATGCTAAGGGAATGCGATGAATGTCATCAAGCCGTCATGAAACGGTTGTATGCTAATTTCATGGACGGAGTGAACAAAGAGACTATCGTAGCGCCGCTCAGTTGGGCGGAGAATGAGCTTCAAAGCGCGGTGAAGCACGATATCACGAGTTACCGTTATCCGCAGCATCTGCTCTCAGAAGTGAAAACGGTTCTCCGTGAAAAGAAATGCCCGATTTTTGTTCCGCTCTTTGATCGCGCCTCTGAACGCATCACGCATCACCTCCTCACTGCGCATCCAGAACTTTCCTATCAAGGCTACACCCCCGGCCCACCAGATACATTGAAATGCCTCCTAAAAGAGGCGGTACGGTTTGAGCTTGTCCACCAGCTCTATGACCAGATGAGTACTCTGCCCCAGCATAGGCCAGACGAAAGTCGCTGGAGAAGAAATGCCGGCATGGCGCTCGAAGAGTCGGAAAGAAGCCGTATTGCGGTGGGAGAGGAAGTGGTAAAGTTACTAACGCATGACCGTGTCATCCGCGGTCGCTTGACAGAAAACAAGTGCGAGGCGGCCTTGGCTCTGAAAGACGAAATTGTCACATTGATAGAACGCGTCATGCCATCCGCTTCCATGTTAGGCGAGTTGATGTATCCAAAAGACTGTCCCGATCTTTGACGCTTGCCTGCGGCGCGCATCCGTGCCAAAAGAACGCCATGAAAGTCATTGCCTTTGCGTCCGATCATGCCGGGGTGGCGCTCAAGCGCGAGCTGATCGAAGCGCTGAACGGCATGGATGGCTATGCCCCCCTTGATCTCGGCCCGGCCTCCGAGGATTCCGTGGATTACCCAGATTACGGCACCAAAGCCGCCGAGGCCGTGACGTCCGGCAAGGCGGTGATGGCGGTGATCATCTGCGGCTCCGGCATCGGCATTTCCATCGCGGCGAACCGTCACAAGGGCGTGCGTGCCGCGCTGTGCATGAATTCCACCATGGCGCGGCTGGCGCGCGAGCATAACGACGCCAACGTGCTGGCGCTCGGCGCACGGCTGATCGGGTCGGAAATCGCCAGGGACTGCCTGCGGGCCTTCCTCGCCACCCCGTTTGCGGGCGGCCGCCATGCGGGGCGTGTCGAGAAATTAGGCTAAAACGTCACAGTTACGGCGTATATCGGGTGTGGACAGCCCATCCAACACCCGAAATCTTGTAGGGTTTGGGGCGATTCGTTAATTCAACAGACATAGGTTTAAGAAACATGCTGGCACAGAAAAAAGAAACCATGGGTTCCTCCATCCGCATGGACGGGTTTTTTGAAGCCTCCCTCGCCGAGCGCGATTCGGAGATCGCCGCCGCGATGAAGAAGGAGCTGGGCCGCCAGAAGCACCAGATCGAGCTGATTGCCTCCGAGAACATCTGCAGCCGCGCCGTCATGGAAGCGCAGGGCTCGGTGATGACCAACAAATATGCCGAAGGCTATCCAGGCAAACGCTATTATGGCGGCTGCGAGTTCGTCGACATCGCCGAGGAGCTGGCCATCAGCCGCGCCTGCCGGCTGTTTGGCTGCAGCTTCGCCAATGTGCAGCCCAATTCCGGCTCCCAAGCCAACCAGGCCGTCTTCACCGCGCTGCTGCAGCCCGGCGACACCATCCTCGGCCAGTCGCTGGCGGCCGGTGGTCACCTGACGCACGGCGCCGCGCCCAACCAATCCGGTAAATGGTTCAAGGCGGTGCAATACGGCGTGCGTGAATCCGACGCGCTGCTCGATTATGATCAGATCGAGGCGCTGGCGAAGGAGCATAAGCCGAAGCTCATCATCGCGGGCTTCTCCGCCTACCCGCGCGTCATCGACTGGGCGCGCATCCGCAAAATCGCTGACTCGGTCGGTGCCTGGTTCCTCGTCGACATGGCGCATATCGCGGGCCTCGTAGCCTCGGGCGTCTATCCAAGCCCCCTGCCCCACGCGCATGTGGTCACCACCACCACACACAAGACCCTGCGCGGCCCGCGCGGCGGCATGATCCTCTCCGCCGTCCCCGACACGGTGGTCCGCAAGACAGCCACCGGCAAGGACGTCACGCTGGGCCAGGCCCTCAACTCCGCCGTATTCCCCGGCATTCAGGGCGGCCCGCTGATGCATGTCATCGCCGCCAAGGCCGTGGCCTACGGCGAGGCGCTTGATCCCTCCTTCCAGCTTTACGGCAAGCAGGTGGTCGCCAATGCCCGCGCCCTCGCCGACGTGCTGATGCAGCGCGGCTTGAACATTGTTTCCGGCGGCACGGACAATCACCTCGTGCTGGTCGATCTGCGTCCGAAGAACGTCACCGGCACCGCCACCGAGCAGAGCCTGGAGCGCGCCGGCCTCACCTGCAACAAGAACGCCATCCCGTTCGATCCGCTGCCTCCGGCGGTGACCTCCGGCGTGCGCCTCGGCACCCCGGCGGGCACCACGCGTGGCTTCGGCGAGGCGGAATTCCGCCAGATCGGCGCGCTGATTGCCGATGTGGTGGACGGCCTGAGCGCCAGCCCGGACGACAACGCCGCCACGGAAGTCAAGGTGCGTGCCCAGGTGCAGGCGCTGTGCGAGCGTTTCCCCATCTATCCGCTCCTTTCTTAGACGAGGTGCCATGCGCTGTCCGTTCTGTGCCCATGCTGATACGCAAGTAAAAGATTCCCGGCCCAGCGAGGACGGCGCCACCATCCGGCGGCGGCGCCACTGCCCCGAATGCGAATCGCGCTTCACCACCTTTGAGCGCATCCAGCTGCGCGAGCTGACCGTGGTGAAACGCAATGGCGAGCGGCGCCCGTTCGACCGCGACAAGATCGAGCGCTCTATGACCATCGCCCTGCGCAAACGCCCGGTGGACCCGGAACGCGTGGAGCAGGAGATCAACAGTATCGTCAAGGCGCTGGAGACCTCCGGTGAGACGGAGATCGAGGTCACCCATATCGGCGAGCGCGTCATGGAAGCCCTGCAGCGGCTCGACCCCGTGGCCTATATCCGCTATGCCTCGGTCTATCGCGATTTCCGCGAAGCCAAGGATTTCGAACAATTTGTCGAGCAGATCAACCAGTCGCTCTGACAGGGAAAATCTAACGCTGGCACGTGTTTTGCAGCGCTCCTCCTTAGCTCACGGAGGTTAGCCATGCTGTCGTTCCTGCCCCTGTCGTCCTTTGTGACACCCAGTCTCACGCCGGAGAGCGCCCTCCCCGAGGGTGCATTGGAAGGGGCAAAGCCCTTCTGGCAGGCGCTGGTATCCCTTGGATTTTCCGATCAGGTGGCGCAGGAGAGCTTCGGCGTGCTCGACCCCGCGCGCTGGCAGGCTGCCAGCAGGAAACTGGGCGAGAATGTCCGCTTACTCGATGTCTCCGGGCAGGATGAAAACGGTGTTGCCTACTGGCAGCCAGGGGCGGGCAGTTTCTTTGTCGAGGTGATGCAGCAATTCACCGACGCCCTGCTCGCCGAGCTCGACGCGCTGGAGATGACCGATCAGGCCCTTCCCGCCCTGCGCCGTGAGGCGGATTATTTCTCACGCCAAGGCGAGGTGGAAAAAGCGCTGCACAAAGACCGGCAGATCGAAGGCGCCGAGCAGGTGATGCTGCAATACCATGCGCTCATCCCGGCGCGTCTCGCCGCCTTCCGCCGCTGGGCCGAAACCTATGACCTGATGCCCGACGCGCGGGCCTTCTTCTTCGAATATACCAAACTGCGCAGCGGTCAGGGCATGGCGCTGGATGCGCTGTTCCAGCGCTTCACCGTCACCTAGAAATGGTGACGGTACCCGGCGCGCGCTAGCACCATCGCCGCGCCGGTCGCATCTACGACCTGCACGCCTTCACCCGCTTCCACCCGGCCGATACAGGTTATTAATTCGTTTGCCGGGAGGCATGTGTTGGCGGGCGCGGTGAACAGCAGTTCATAATCATCGCCCCCGGTGAGGGCATCGGCCAGCGAGAAGCGTTCCTGCACAATGGCGTGGCGGACGGCGTCGGAGAGCGGCACCCTCTCCGCCTCGATCACCAGCCGCACATCGCTTGCGGTGGCGAAATGGCCCGCATCCTGCACCAGCCCATCGGAGATATCCATCGCCGCGCTGGCCACGCCGCGTAATGCCACGCCCAGCTTCAGGCGCGGCTCGGGCCGCAGGTAGCGGGCGTGGGCGGGCGAGGCCAGATCGCGCAGGCCAAGTGCGCCATCGCCGAGGGTGCCGGAGACGTATAGATGATCTCCTACCCGTGCGCCGCGGCGGGTCAGCGCCTGCCCTTCCGGTACCCAGCCCAGCGCGGTGATGCTGAGGGAAAGCGGGCCGGTGGTGCGCGTGGTATCACCGCCCATCAGGGCGATGCCGTAGGCCTGCTGATCGGCGGCGAGACCTTGGCAGAAGGACTGCAGCCAGCCCTCGCTCACCCCATCTGGCAGCCCCAGCGCGAGGAAATACCCGTACGGCTCCGCCCCCATGGCGGCGAGGTCGGAGAGATTCACCCGCAGCGCTTTCTGCGCGATGGCCTCGGCCGGGTCATTGGCACGGAAATGCACGTCCGCCTGCAGCATGTCCTTCGTCACCGCCAGCTGGTGGCCGGGGCGCGCGGACAACAGCGCCGCATCATCCGCCAGCCCCAGCGCCTCAGCGGAGGTCACCAGCGGACGCATCAGTCGCACGATGACATCAAACTCATCCATCTTCGAGGTGCAGCAGCAGTGCTGTGCCGATCATCAGCGCCAGCGCGGGGGGTGCCCAGGCGGCCAGCGGCACGGGCAGGCTGCCGGACTGGCCAAACGCATGGAACAGGCTGGTAAAGAAGTTAATAATAAAGCCGCTGAGGATACCGCTCACAATCATCAAGCCGATGCGCCCGCGACGGTGCAGGCGCAGGGAGAAAACAGCGGCAATGAGTACCATGGCGGAAAGCATCAGCGGCGTGGCGAGAATAGAGTGCCAGGTGAGTTTGTGGCGCAACGCGGAGAAGCCCGCCTTCTCCAGCGTATGAATGAAGCCGGAAAGCTCCCAGAAAGAAAGGGTTTCCGGGTCGGCGAAGCTGTCCTGAATATGAGTGATCTCCAGATCGGTCTGCAGCTGGTAGCTCGGCAAATCCTGCGGCACCATGCCGGGCATGTAGACCTTGGCCTCCTCCAGCTGCCAGTAGCCTTGACGCAGGCTAGCAGCCTGCGCGTCGATGCGACCGATGAAGCGGCCGTCCGGCCCGTAGCCGAAGATGGTCACCTCGTGCAGGGTCATGTCGGACTGGCTGATGCGGGCGGCGCGCAGGATATATTCATGCACTGGCTTGTCGAAGATGACCGCCTGCTTGTCCGCCTCCACCTGGCGCACCCAGAGGCCGGAATCGGAAACGGAGAACAGGCTGGTATTGCCGCGGATATAGCGGTTCTCCAACATGTCGAAGCGCGCGATGGTGGCGGCGGCGATGGGGTTGAACAGCACCACCCACAGCATGCCGAGGCTCAGCCCGCATAGCACGGCGGGCATGAGGAACTGCCACACCGAGACGCCCCCGGCCCGCGCCACGATCAACTCCTGCGTGCGGGTGAGGCGGGTGAGGGCGATCATCGCACCGATCAGCGTGCCGTAGGGCAGGATGCGCTCGGCCATGTTGGGCAGGCGCAGCAGCACCATCTCCAGCACCACGGAGGCGGGCACGTTCGGGCGCTCCGCCGTGCGGCGGAACAGCTCGACGATGTCGATCATCCCGGCAATCACCAGAACGCCGCCCAGCGCAATGGCCGAGGCAATGAGGAACTGCCGTCCGATATAGCGGGATAAGGTGAATGACACGAACATCAGGCCGCCTCCCACACGCCGCGCGGTGCCATGGCGGGGGGGCGCAGCAGCAGCCAGCCGCCGGTGAGCAGCACCGCGAAGGCATTGCCGTACATGAGCACGGCCAGCATGGGGATGCGCGCGGTAAGATTGGTCAGGGCGAAGCTCACCAGCACCGCCATCAATGAGACGGCGCACAGGGTGGAAATGCGTTTCCAGCGCCCGCGGCGGTTGAACTCGCTGCGCAGCAGGACAGCCGCGGCCAGCATGGCAAGCCCCAAAGAGTAAAGCGGCCAGGTGAGGCGCTGGTGGGCTTCGGCCATGAAGCGCGGGTACTGCTCCGCAGATAAGCCCTCCTCTGGGGTGAACAGCTCAGTCAGGAAGCGCTCGCGCGGGTCGCGCACACGGTCCTCGGCCTGCTCGGTGTAAAAGCTGAGATCGAGATTGTAGCTGTCGAAATCGAGCCAGGAGATGCGTCCGCCGCGCATTTCCTGCCGCAGGCCGCGCTTGAGCAGGAAACGCGGACCGCGCGCCGTCTGCGTCATGCGGCCCTCGTCGGCCATCATGGTCACCGACTGGCCGGGGACGCGATTATCCTGCACCAGAATGCCCTTCAGCACGCCATCATCATCGCGGGCGCGGATAAACACCGTCAGCCCCGGCGCCGGGTGGTTGAACACCTCCTCCTGCAGCAATACGGAGGTATAATTATTGCGCAGGAAATCCTGCATGTCCTTGAATTGCCGGTTGGCGGCAGGCATCACATAGAGCGCCAGTGCAAAACTGATCAGCATCCCCGCGGTGCCGATGAGGATGGCCGGACGGGCCAGCTGCCACGGCGAGAGGCCGGAAGATTCCATCACCACCAGCTCACTGTCCGCCACCAGCTTGTTATAACAGAAGATAACCGCGATGAAGAGCGCGACGGGCACGATGATGGTGAGCAGCGAAGGCACAAGCAGCAGCGTGATATGCACGAAATCCAGCACGGACAGGCCGCGATTGATGATGAAATCAATGAAGCGCAGCGCCTGCGTCAGCCAGATGATGCAGGTCAGGCTGAAGGTGATCAGCAGGAGCGGCCAGGCGAGCAGTTTGAGGATATAGCGCTGGTAATGGCTGAGCATGGGTCGGTTTTACTACGTTTGATTCGCCTAGACCAGCGCGTCGTAGGCGGGTGAGAACGCCGGGCGGTGGTTTCCTCTGGAAAAATCATGGCATGGGACTATACCAAGGATAATCGCCTCTGTTAGTAAGGAACCCACTCATGAAACTCGAATTCCTCCCGAAACTCGCTCTGGACGCCGCTCCAAAAGGCTTGAAAGCCCCAACCGGGATTGCTTTCGTCGTCGGCGAGAAGAAGAAACTCTCCGCCGCCGCCGCGCAGGTGGACAAGGCGAGTGGCGGCCAGCTTGGCCGCGCCCTGGCGCAGGCGATCTTCACTGGCAAGGCCGGGCAGGTCATCTCCTTCCTTGCGCCCGCAGGTAGCGCCTATGACTTCGTGCTGGTCGGCGCCATCGGCAAGGAGAAGGACGCGAAATACACCACGTTTGAAGACCTTGGTGGCAATCTGACGAAGGAAGCCCATCGCCTCGGCCTCGGCGCGCTGATCATCAGCGGCGAGGTCGCCGGTGCGAAGATGGATGAGGCCGAAACCGCTGCCCGCGTGCTGTTCGGCGCGCGCCTGCGCTCCTACCGTTTCGACAAATACCGCACGAAGCTGAAGCCGGAAGACAAGCCCGCGCTGGAATATCTGGCGCTCGCGGGTGTCGATGTGAAAGCGGCGAAGAAAGCCTTCGCCCCCCTGGAAGCCGTGGCCGAGGGCATCGCGCTCACCCGCGACCTCGTCACCGAGCCCGCCAATATCATGTACCCGGAAGCGATGGCCGCCATCTGCAAGACGCTGACGCAGTACGGCCTCAAGGTCGAGGTGATGGGCGAAGAGCAGATGAAGAAGCTTGGCATGGGCTCGCTGCTCGGCGTGGGGCAGGGTTCTGTGCGCGAATCGCAAATGGTCGTGATGCGCTGGGAAGGCGGCGACAAGAAGGACGCGCCGGTCGCCTTTATCGGCAAGGGCGTCTGCTTTGACACGGGCGGCATCTCCATCAAGCCGGCCAAGGGCATGGAAGAGATGAAGTGGGACATGGGCGGCGCGGGCACGGTGATCGGCCTGATGAAGGCGCTCGCCCTGCGCAAGGCGAAGGTCAACGCCATCGGCGCGGTGGGTTTGGTCGAAAACATGCCCGACGGCAACGCCCAGCGTCCCGGTGACGTGGTGACCTCCATGTCCGGCCAGACCATCGAGGTGCTCAACACCGACGCCGAAGGCCGCCTCGTGCTCGCCGATGTGCTGTGGTACGTGCAGGACAAATACAAGCCGCAATGCATGGTAGACCTCGCCACCCTGACCGGCGCCATCATCATCTCGCTCGGCACGGAGCGGGCGGGCCTGTTCTCCAACGATGACAAGCTGGCCGAGCGCCTCTTTGCGTTGGGCGAGGAAACCGGCGAGCGCCTGTGGCGCCTGCCGCTGGGTGAGGAGTACGACAAGCAGATCAACTCCGACATCGCCGACATGCAGAATATCGGGGCCGATCGCGAGGCGGGCAGCATCACCGCCGCGCAGTTCCTGCAGCGCTTCGTCAACGGCCTGCCGTGGGCGCATCTCGACATCGCCGGCACCGCGTGGAGCAAAAAAGACAAACCCACCTGCCCCAAAGGTGCCACCGCCTTCGGCATCCGTCTGCTCAACCGGCTGGTGGAGGAGCATTATGAGAAGTAAGGCGCTACTGCTTTCTCTGGCCCTCGCCGCCTTGTGGCTGGATGGGGCGGAGATGGCAGTTCGGTGCGTCAAGGGCGGGTGCAGCAATCACCAGTGCTTCGCGGTGAAGGAAGGCGAGGAGCCGCCAGCCACCACCTGCGAGTGGACGCCGAGCTATGGCTGCTACGAGAAATTCGAGCAGTGCGAACCGCAAAAGGATGGCGCGTGCGGCTTCTCGAACACACCGGCGCTGGATGACTGCTTGAAAAACCCCGGCAAATACGGCTTTACTCTCTGACATGTCCACCGCCGTCCGCTTTTATCATCTGCTCTCCACACCGTTGGAGAAAGCGCTGCCCAAGCTTATGGAAGCCGCTTACCAGAACGGCGTGAAGACGCTCATTCACGGGCGGGAGGATCAAGTGGAATCTCTTGACCGCGCCATCTGGACGTTCCATCCCGGCAAGTTCGTGCCCCACGGGCGCGACATCGACCCCTATCCCGATGAGCAGCCCATCTGCCTCACCACGGGTTTTCACCCCGTCAACGAGGCTAGCCTGCTGGTGATCGTCAATGGCTACACCTATGAGGAAGCCCACCCCTTCGCCCGCCTGTTCGACGTGTTCGACGGCACAGATGATGAGGCCGTCGCCGCCGCCCGCCAGCGCTGGGCGAAGTACAAGGAGCGCGGCTGGAGCCTGGAATATTTCCGCCAGAAGGATGACGGAAGCTGGGAAACGGGGAAATAGTGTCAGTGGCAGTGCCAGTGAAAGTGAATTCTTTACTGACACTGCCACTGACACTAACACTGAACCCATGAACGATGAATCCTACATGCGCATGGCGCTGTCCCTCGCGCGGCGAGGGCTGGGACGCACCGCGCCAAACCCGGCGGTCGGCTGCGTGCTGGTGAAGGACGGCCGCATTGTCGGGCGCGGGTGGACCCAGCCGTGCGGACGGCCCCATGCGGAAGCGGTGGCATTGGCGCAGGCAAGGGACGCCGCGCAAGGGGCAACCGCGTACGTGACGCTGGAGCCATGCGCTCATCACGGCGTGACGCCACCCTGTGCGGAGGCGCTGATCGCGGCGGGCATTCGCCGCTGTGTCATCGCCTGCAGCGACCCCGATCCGCGCACCGCGGGCAAGGGCATCATGGCGCTCAGCAGCGCGGGCATAGAGACCGTAACACGAGTGTGCGAGGACGAGGCGCGGGCATTGAATGCCGGGTTCTTCTCGCGCATTGAGCGACAGCGACCGTGGGTGACGCTGAAGCTCGCCACCTCGCTCGATGGCTGCATCGCCACCGCCGCCGGGGAATCGCAATGGATCACCGGCGAGGCCGCGCGCCAGCACGCCCATCTGCTGCGCGCGCAGCATGACGCCATTCTCACCGGCATCGGCACCGTGCTGGCCGATGACCCGCAACTCACCTGCCGCTTGCCTGGCATGGAGGATCGCTCGCCGATCCGCATCGTGCTGGATTCACAGCTGCGCCTGCCGGAGCATAGCGCGCTCGTGCGCAGTGCCTTGCGCACGCCGCTCTGGGTGATGACGAAAGCGTCGGCCTCCGCGGCGCTGGAGCGTGCAGGGGTACGCATCTTTCTCCTACCCGAACTCATCCCGGCCACCGTGCTCTCGGCCCTTGCCAGCGAGGGTGTCACACGGCTGCTGGTGGAAGCCGGCCCACGGGTGAGCACCAGCTTCTATGAGTCAGAGATGGTGGATGAAATCTGTTGGTACCGGGCGCCGCTGGTGATCGGGGCAGGTGGCAAGCAGGCAGTGCAACCCTTCGCTCAACCCCTCAGGGCTTTGTCGCACTGGCACGTGATCCGTGAGGCAATCCTAGGCACGGATCGCGTCCTTTGGCTACAGCCCTAGCGGCGAGGTCCATCAGGGGAATTGCGCTGCTCGTTACGCAGACGCGCGACCGCCTCACCGAATTTCTGCTTAACCAAGGCGTTGACGGCAGCGCGATCCGGTGCGGGTTTCATTAACAGCAGCGCATAATCAGACACAAGCTCGGCCAGCCGCTCGACGCATGCCACTTCCTTTGGGAAAAGTGTACGCATTTCCTGCATCACATCCCGCTGGTACGGACGGCCCCGCACATCGCAGCTGGTGTAACTCATATTCACGTGCGACCCCATTGTCACCATGCGCTGGCGCAATTGCAGAGTTGTCTGGCGAAAAAACTCCAGGTCTTCCAATTCTAGATGACCATTGTGGTGCGGGTCAGGTTCGCGGTGATCGAAATGCCGAAGATGCCCGGCCTCGGCGTCGAAAAAATCCGGGCGCTGCTGGATTTCTGCAATCACCACGGCGGCTCCTTCGGCCAGTTCGCGCAACCCTTGGCTAAAAAACGTCACAGGGCGGCCCGGCGGGGCCTGTAGCTCATCGAGCACATCCTCGTCGGATTTCAAGGCCTTGGCAAGGGCACGGGTCTGAGTGTGTGTCTGCATCACCCACTTGTAGCGCCTATCTATTAACCTTTTGTGACAAACCGTTGCCGCCATGCTCCACTGTTGCTATAGAGCAGCCCATGTTTACCGGCATCGTTACTGACCTCGGCACCCTGCTCCACCTTGAAGGCGGGGCGGAGAATCTGCACCTGACCTTAGGGACCACCTATGAGGAGCGCAGCATTGCCATCGGCGCGTCCATCGCCTGCAACGGCATCTGCCTGACTGTCGTGGAGAAAGGCCATTACGAGCATGGCAATTATTTCCAGGTCGATGCCTCGCCGCATACGCAGGCCGTCACCACGCTCGGGCGCTGGCAGGTGGGGCAGCCGATCAATCTGGAGCGCGCGCTGAAGCTGGGCGATGAGTTGGGCGGCCACATGGTCACCGGGCATGTCGATGGCTTGGCCACCGTGATGTCCGTGAAGCAGGCAGGCGATTCCGTGAGCTACGTGCTGGAAGCCCCGGCGGCGCTGATTCCCTTCATCGCGCCGAAAGGCTCGGTGACGCTGGACGGCGTCTCGCTCACCGTGACGGATGTGAAGGGCACCTTCTTCGGCATCACCATTATCCCGCACACACTGGCCGCCACCACGTGGCACGCTGTGCGCGAGGGCGACCTGATGAATCTGGAGATCGACCTCATCGCGCGCTACGTGAAGCGCATGCTGGACGCGCGGAGCTGACATGAGCCATCTGAAGGACCTCGCCACCATTCCCGACATCATTGCGGACGCCAAGGCAGGCCGGATGTTCATCCTGGTGGATGACGAGGACCGTGAGAATGAGGGCGACCTTGTCATCCCCGCCGACATGGCGACGCCGGAAGCCATTAACTTCATGGCCAAGCACGGGCGCGGGCTGATCTGCCTCTCCCTCACCGAAGCGCGCGTGCGGCACCTGAACCTGCCGTTGATGAGCCGCAACAACGCCTCCCGCCACCAGACGGCTTTCACCGTTTCCATCGAGGCGCGCGAGGGCGTCACCACCGGCATCTCCGCCGCCGACCGCGCACAGACCATCAAGGTCGCCATCGACCCCGCCAAGGGTGCCGCCGATATCGCCTCGCCGGGCCATGTCTTCCCGCTGGTGGCGCGCGATGGTGGCGTGCTGGTGCGAGCCGGTCATACGGAAGCGGCGGTGGATATCGCCAAGCTCGCGGGCCTTACCCCGGCGGGCGTCATCTGCGAAATCATGAACGATGACGGCACGATGGCGCGCCTGCCCGATTTGCTGAAATTCGCCGACGCGCACGGGCTGAAGATCGCCACCATCGCCGACCTCATCGCGTACCGCCGCCGTGCCGAGCGGCTGGTGGAGCAGGTGCTCGCCATGCCGTTTGCCAGCAAGGCGGGCGGCGCCTTCACGCTGATGCTCTACCGCGACGTGCTCTCCGGCGCGGAGCATGTGGTGCTGCAAAAAGGCCGCGTCGGTGGCGAGAAACCCACGCTGGTGCGCATGCATGCGAGCGACTTCCTCACCGACATCCTGCAGGATGCGGGCAACCCCAAGGCGGGCGACCTGCACCGCGCCATGCATATGCTGGAGCGCGAGGGCAGCGGCCTCGTCGTCATCCTCCGCAACCCGATGCCGGGGGCGCTCTCCGAACAACTGCTGGCGAAAAGCCGGGGCGAGGCGCAGGCGATGGACCTGCGCGCCTACGGCATCGGCGCCCAGATTCTGCTCGATTTGGGCGTGCGCGATATGGTACTCATCACCTCCAGCCCCAGGCCCGTGGTGGGGCTGGAAGGCTACGGCCTCAACATCGTCGGCCACCGCACCTTTGAAGATCGCTGATGCCTCACCTGCTGTTCGTCGTTGCGCCGTTTTACAAGGACTATGCCGAAGGCTTGGTCGCCGGGGCCGCCGCTGCCTGCGCGAAGGCGGGTGCGACGCATGACGTCATCGAAGTGCCCGGCGCGCTCGAGATTCCCGCCGCCATCCGCCTCGCCATGCAGACCGGCAAATATGACGGCTACGTGGCGCTTGGCTGCGTCATTCGCGGTGAGACCTACCATTTCGAAGTGGTGAGCAATGAAAGTGCGCGCGGGCTGATGGATCTGAGCGTGCATTACGGCGCCTGCATCGGCAACGGCATCCTCACCTGCGAGAATGATGAGCAGGCCGCGGTGCGTGCCAATCCGGCGGGCAAGAACAAGGGCGGCGAAGCGGCGGAGGCCTGCCTCGCCATGATCGCGCTGGCCCAGGCATACGAGGCGCAGGCGTGAAACCGAACCCCTCCCTTTTGAAGAAAAGCGCCGCCCGCATGGCCGCCGTGCAATGCCTCTACCAGCATGAGGTGGTGCCGGAACTCTCGCCCGACCAGCTCATCGTCGCCCGCATGGGCATCGAGGGCGAGGAGGAAGGGCTGATGGAGGAGTTGGAGGCGCTGGACGTGGCCCCGGATGCAAAGCTGCTGCGCGGCATCGTCAGCGGCACCATCGGCCAGAAGGTCGAGATTGACCGCCGCCTTGGCGAGATTCTCGGCCAGCGCTGGACCGGCCACCGCATGCCCGACCTGATGCGCGCCCTCTTCCGCTGCGCCGCCTACGAGCTGCTCTATCACCTGGACCTCAAGCCGGGCATTATCCTCGACCAATACGTGACCCTCGCCACCAGCTTCTTCGATGATACCGAAGTAGGGTTTGTGAACGGCGCGCTGCAGGAAGCGGCCAAAGGGTTGAAAGAGTAAACCGAAGTTGGCTCTAAACTATTGGCGAGCCTGTTCCTGTTTTTTGGATTGAAGGGTTTTATTGAGCACATAGGCACCTGCCCCTAGCAGGGCGACGGTGCCACCCACCACGGCGAGCTTTTTTCCGCCGGAGAGTTGACCAAAACGCTCTACGAAACTCCGGCCTTCGCGAACCGCTTGCTCACGCGTTGTTTCTGCTGTGTTCTGAGCATCCTTGGCTTCTTTTTTCAGCCATTCAAAATTTTTGAGCTCACCGGCTCCCTCGGCGGAGCGGATAAGATGAGTATCTTTCTCTCCCTGATGAATCGCAGTCACCGCTTTGTTCCAGGCTGACGATGTTTCGTGTGGCGGAGAAAAATCGGGCAAATGCACCGGAGAAACATTTTGCAGGCATTTTCCTTCTTGCCGTGCGGCTTCCGCCAGACGTTTAAAGTCGGCGGAAATTTGAGCGTTTAGCGCTTCCAGATCTTTCTCGGAAGGGAGAGGAGTGCCGGCCGGGGCCGTGTAGCCCAAAATAAAAGTTGTTTTCCTTCCCGATGCGTCATAGGCACAGGGGTGACCTTTTGGCAAGTGATGAGCCGAAATATCGCTTTTGGCGAAGAAAACCCGGCCATCGATTTCACCCACCATCCAAGATGTGTCGGGCATACGAGCATGGTCCAACGCGGTTCCGACGAGTTTGTCGGACTCTGCCATCGCATTAAGACCGTACGCTTGCCCACGACTAGCGTCCTTTCCAAAAAGTATGGGCTGCCATTCAGCCATCTAAACGCCTTCGCAGGTTTGACAAATTATTAAACTAGGCTTTTCGTGAATGCTTTATCTTCACAGATCCATATGGGTAAAATTATTGCATTTACGCTGGGGCGACAAATGAAGGTTTTATTACGGCGCTTGTTTCTGTAATGTAATGCTTTTTTAAAGCAGACGCTCAACTTTGCGTATCGCTTTGACGAATTCTATTCTTCCAGCATAATCGCAGAAAGCTGGCGGCCGTAATCGGCTTCCTGACGGTGCGTGGTGCGGCGGAAGCTGAAGAAATTTTCTTCTTCCTTGTAGGTATCGTTGCCCAGCATCTGGATGTGGTGGATGCCCGCCTGCGCGAGGCGCTGCGCGACATAGCCCTTCACGTTGAACAGGTATTTCCCTTCGCCTGCTCCTTCACGGAAGAATTGCTCATTCGCCATGTCCGCATCAAGGAAACGGCGCAGGAAAGCGGCGTCGACCTCGTAGCAGTGCCAGCCGATGGCGGGGCCAATGGCGGCGATCATGCGGTCGCGCCAGCCCCCTAAGGCTTCCATTGCCTCGACCGTCGCGTTGGTGACGCCTACGATGGCGCCCTTCCATCCCGCATGGGCCGCGCCGATAATGCGTGCTTTCGGGTCCACCAGCAACACCGGCACGCAATCGGCGGTGAGGATGCCGAGCATCAGGCCGGGGCGATCCGTCACCATCGCGTCGGCCTGCGGGCGGGCGTCGGCGGGCCATGGCTCGCGGACCGTCACCACCTCCGCGCCATGCACCTGATAGAGCGTGCAGAGCGAAGACGGCGAAGCCCCCAGCGCCTGCGCGGCACGGGCACGGTTCTCGGTCACATGCGCCAAGTCATCCTGCGAGCCGGGACCGCAATTCAGCGAGGCATAGAGCCCTCCGCTCACCCCGCCCTGCCGGGTGAAGAATCCGTGCCGCAAGCCGGGTAGGTGTGCGAGCGTATCGGCGGTGAGAAACATCAAAACCCCGCCAGTGCCAAGGCGTGGTCGTCACAGACGCCAAGCACCTTGAACAGCTCGCCCATCTCGTTGGGGGCGGTGAGGCGGTGCAGGCCGCTGGCGATGGCCTCGCGCTGCTCCGGACGGGCGCGCTCAATCAGGGCTTCGGCACGGATTTGCGCGCCGAGGGCCATCAGGAAATCACCCTGCGCCACGGGGCCTTGCACGTCCAGCCTCGCCTCGCGGAAAACCTGCGCCAGCATGTCGAAATCCACATGCGCGGTGAGGTCGGCGGTGCCGGGATCTTTCAGCACGGGAAAGAAGGCGTGCTTGCGCACGGCCTGCAGCGTGTTGGCGTGGCTGCCGCCGGTATAGCCGTAATCGATCACCAGTCCCGCCCCGCCATGTGCGCGCAGATGGGCCGCCATCCGCGTGGCCACGGTGCGGGCGTAAGGGCTGGATTCGACGATTTCCTTATCGCCGTAATGATGCCCGCCCTTCACCAGCTTGATGCCCATCTCCTGCAGGGTGAAGCACAGCTCACCCTGGTCATCGAGGCCAACCAAGCGCTCCTTCAGCCCTTCCGGTGTTTTCACGTACTGGCGGATCGGCAGCGCGTCGAAGAACTCGTTGGCGAGGAACACCGTGCGCACTTCCGGAAGATGCTCCAAGTCCGGCAGCCATGCGATACGCGAATGCTTGCCCATCAGCAGGGCGCGCTGCATGCGTTTGAGTTGCGGGCTGGTTTCCACCAGCAGTACCAGCAGTGAGTCATGGAAGCCCGGCACATGCGCGGTGGCGCGCAACAGGTCGCGCATCAGCGTGCCGCGCCCCGGCCCCAGCTCCACGATGGCGAGATCACCACCGCCCGACATCTGCCAGTAGGCCGCCGTCCACGCGCCGAGCAGCTCGCCGAAAATCTGGCTGATTTCCGGCGAGGTGGTGAAATCCCCCTCCTGCCCCAGCGGGTCGCGGTGCATGTAATAGCCATGCTCCGGATGCGCGAGGGCCAGCTCCATGTACTCGGCCACGGTGAGGGGGCCGCTTTGTGCGATCCGTGCCTTGATGAGATCGAGCAATGCCGTCATAAGGATGGTGTAACAGCCCGTTTTTCGATTGAGAAGGACTTAATATGGGGTTCCATCTGCGCCCCGCCAGCGAGGACGAGCGCGAAACATTGGAAGCGCTGATTGCCCGCTCCGCGCGCGGCCTGAGCCAGGCCGATTACACCGACGCCCAGACCGAGGCCGCCATTCGCCACGTGTTCGGCGTGGATTCGGAACTGGTGGCGGATGGCACCTATTTCGTCGCCGAGGAAGACGGCGTGCCCATCGCCTGTGGCGGGTGGAGCCGCCGCAAGACGCTGTTCGGCGGGGATCGCTACGCGGCGCGGCAGTCGGGGCTGCTTGACCCGGCGACGGAGCCTGCGAAAATCCGCGCCTTCTTTGTGCATCCGGATCATGCCCGCAAGGGCGTCGGGCGGGCGTTGCTCGCGCATTGCGAGGCGGAGGCGAAACGGCACGGATTCACGCGCTGCGAGATGATGGCCACGCTGCCGGGGGTGAAATTCTACCGCGCCGCAGGATATGCGGACCGTGAAGCTTTCCTCCAGCCGACGCCGGAAGGGGTTGTGATTCCATTTTTGCGGATGGAGAAGAGTTTGTAACCCGTCATTCCGGGGCGCGAAGCGAGCCCGGAATCCCGTCGCGTTACGGGGGAGATCCTGATCCCGCTTCGCGTCTCAGGATGACAAGATAGAGGGGCGTCGCAGCGCCCGCACCACGAGGAAGCTCCCCACCAGAATCATCGGCAGGCAGAGGAGCTGGCCCATCGTGAAGAAGCTGATGATGGTGCCGAGATAAGCATCCGGCTCGCGGAAGAATTCCACCGTGAAGCGGGCCAGCCCGTAGCTGAGCAGGAACAGCCCGGAACACAGCCCCACGCGGCCAAGGCCACCCCTGTGGGCGACCATGAACAGCACCAACGTCAGCAGCGCGCCTTCCAGCGCGGCCTCATACAGCTGGCTCGGATGGCGCGGCAGCGGGCCGCCCTGCGGAAACACCATGCCGACCGCCGCATCGGTAACGCGGCCATACAGCTCGCCATTGACGAAATTCGCCAGCCGCCCGAAGAACAGGCCAATGGGCACCGCGCAGCAGATGCGATCCATCAGCGGCACATAGGAAACCTTGTTTTTGCGTGCATAAAGCCAGTACGCGAAGATAACGCCAAGCGCGCCGCCATGGAAGGACATGCCACCATGCCAGAGCTGCGGAATGAGTTCCGGCTGCGCGAAATAGAGCGCTGGCTGGTAGAACAGCACATAGCCCAGCCGCCCACCGAGAATCACCCCGCCGATGGCCCAGGTGATGAGGTCGTCATATTGTTTGTCGCCCAGCACTGGCTGGGGTGCCACGCGCTGATCCAGCCAGCGCACGTAATAGAAACCGAGCAGGATGCCCGCGATATAAGCCAGCGAATACCAGCGGACGACCAGCGGCCCCAGCTCCAGCGCCACCGGATCGATGGCGGGGAAGGTCAGCAGGGCGGCGGCGAGAGTCATGGATTGGCTCCGTCATCCTGCGGGCGCACCGCGCCGCGCAGGATCTCTCCCCGTATCGCAGGGAGATCCTGCGCTCCCCTGTGGGGACGCAGGATGACAAGGGAAATCATTTGCGCACCAGTTCGGAATAGGTCTGCATCAGCTGCTTCGTCACCGGGCCGACCGTGAAGGTGAGGTCATCCACCGAGCCGATGGGGGTGATTTCCGCTGCCGTGCCGGTGAGGAACGCTTCCTGCGCGTTCTTCAATTCTTCCGGCTGGATATGACGCTCCACCACGGTGATGCCGAGGTCGCGCGCCAGCTGCATCACGGTGCGGCGGGTGATGCCATCGAGGAAACAGTCGGGCGTCGGAGTGTGCAACTCACCATTGATGACGAGAAACAGGTTCGCGCCCGTCGCCTCGGCGAGCAGGCCGCGATAGTCATGCATCAGCGCATCGTGGAACCCGGCGCGCTCAGCGGCATGTTTGGACATGGTGCAGATCATGTAGAGGCCCGCCGCCTTGCTGGCCGAGGGGGCCATGTCCGGCGCGGGACGGCGCCATTTGGAGACGGTCAGCTTCAGACCCTTCTCGCGCGCTTCCGGGGAGAAATAGCCCGGCATCTCCCACGTGGCGATGGCGACGTGAATCGTCGTCTGTTGCGCGGCGATGGCCATCATCTCGCTGCCGCGCCATGCGACGGGGCGCAGATAGCCATTGACGATGTTGTTGGCCTTCACCGCGTCTTCGCAGGCCTTGTCCAGTTCGGCGACCGTATAGGGAATCTTGAAGTCGAGCAGTTCGGCAGAGCGGTGGAAGCGCTCATTATGCTCGGTGTTCTTGAAGATTTTCCCGTGATAGACGCGCACGCCCTCAAACACCGAGCTGCCATAATGCAGGCCGTGGCTCAGCACGTGCAGCTTCGCCTCGCGCCAGGGCACGAGCTTGCCATCGTACCAGATGAAGCCGTCGCGGTCGTCGAAGGGAATCAGGGCCATCATATTCTCCGGAAAAAACAGGGCGGAAACGTTCCGCAATCAAGCACAAGGCGGCGCGGCGGGCAAGCGCTTTCGCGGCGTCAGGGGGCGGGGGCGAGCTTTGCTTCGTCCACCCCTACGGCCAGCACGCCGATGATGCGCTGCTGCTCGTCACGCACGGGGAGCGAGACCTGCACCTGATAGCGGCCGGTTGAGTCGTCAAGATAGGGCGGGGAGACATGCAACTCGCCGCCGAAGGCATGGGTAAACACCTCTTCATCGCCTTGCCAGTAATCGCTGGTGATGGCCGACTGGCCGACATTCAGGCCTTTGTCGTCCATCACGAAAATCTCGGTGTAAAGCCCGCCGCCCTGTGCCGCCCAGGCGGTGAGGAAGGAGGAGAGATCGTTGCCCATCACCGGTTGCACCAGCGTGGCATCGCCCGCCCGCCAGCGCGCATCCAGCGCCGTGATGTCCGTGGGTTGCAGACTGGCATGCATGGCATTCTGCGCGCGCACGGTGGACACCACTTGCAGCGAGCCAGCCAGCTGGGTGAGCGGGCCTTCGATGAGCGTGCGCAGTGCGCCGCGTGCTGCTTCGGCATGAACAAACGAAGGAAAACAAAAAAGCAGGCTCAGCGCCATGAGCGGTGGCAGAAATCGACAGGCTGCGGGCGGGCGTGTCATGTGCGGGCAGCTTACTGCATTCGCCGCGTGCGGTAAATCATCCATTCGCGTGACGCAAACGCGTGAACGCCGTATAGTGGGTTGAACGACACTGGTACAGGCTGACGCGCATGGCTCCGGTATCACGCTTCCCCATTCCGTCGCCTGCACCGGCCACGGCGCATATCGACGGGCCTGCCTACCAGCGGCTCTACAAGGCCTCGCTGGCTGACCCGGATCATTTCTGGGCGGAGCAGGCCCGGCAGTTGCTGACATGGTATCGTCCGTGGCAGCGGGTGAAGGATTGCTCCTTTGGCCCGGACGACGTGAATATTCGCTGGTTTGAGGGCGGGCAGCTGAATGTCGCCGCCAACTGCCTCGACCGCCATCTCGCGGAGCGCGGCTACCAGACGGCCATTCTCTGGGAACCGGACGAGCCCGGTGAGGCCGCCCAGCAGATCACCTACCGCGAACTGCATGCCCGCGTCTGCCGCGCGGCCAACATGCTGAAAAGCCTCGGTGTGAAAGCCGGCGATACGGTGACACTCTACCTGCCGATGATCCCGGAAGCCGCCATCGCCATGCTGGCCTGCGCGCGCATCGGCGCGGTGCATTCGGTGGTGTTCGGCGGCTTCTCGCCGGAATCGCTGCGCGGGCGCATTCAGGACGGCGGCTCGCGCATCGTCATCACGGCGGATGAGGGCGTACGTGGCGGCAAGCGTATTCCACTGAAAGCCAATGTGGACGCCGCGCTGCAAGGCATCACCCCCTCCCCTGTTCACGGGGGAGGGTTGGGGAGGGGGCCTGCCGAAACGTCAGCGATAGGCCCCCCCCCCCCCCCCCC
>DBAY01000025.1:50558-80626 GCA_002291925.1 Alphaproteobacteria bacterium UBA998
GGGGGGGGGGGGGGGGCGGGTCGGGCGGGGGGGGGGGGGGTGGTGGGGGGGGGGGGGGGGGGGGGGGGGGCGCGGCCGGGGGCGCGGGGGGTGGGTCCTTCCCCCCCCCCCCCCCCCCGCCGAGGGCGGGGGGGGGGGGGGGGGGGGGGGGGGCGCCCCCCTGCCGAAACGTCAGCGATAGCCCCCCTCCCAGCCTCCCCCCGTAAACAGGGGGAGGGGTTTCAGGTTATCGTCGTGAAGCGCACGGGCGGAGAGATCGCGTGGAAGGAAGACCGCGACCTTTGGTGGCATGAACTGGAGCGCGCGGCGGAGGATGATTGCCCCGCCACACCGTTTGATGCGGAGCACCCGCTGTTTATCCTCTACACCTCCGGCTCCACTGGAAAGCCGAAAGGCCTGCTGCATACCAGCGCGGGCTATTTGCTCTATGCGGCGGCGACGTTCAAATACGTCTTCGATTACCAGCCTGGCGATGTCTATTGGTGCACCGCCGATGTGGGCTGGATCACCGGCCACAGCTACCTGCTCTACGGCCCGCTTGCGGTCGGGGCCACCACGCTGATGTTCGAGGGGGTGCCGACCTATCCCACGCCTGCGCGGTGTTGGCAGATCATCGACCAGCACAAGGTGACGCAGTTCTACACCGCCCCCACGGCGCTGCGCATGCTGATCCACGAGGGAGAGCGCTGGCTGGAAGGCTCCTCGCGCGCGTCGCTGCGCGTGCTCGGCTCGGTGGGCGAGCCGATCAACCCGGAGGTCTGGCTGTGGTACCATGAGAAGGTCGGCAGCGGGCGCTGCCGGGTGGTGGATACATGGTGGCAGACGGAAACCGGCGGGCACCTCATCACGCCCCTGCCCTATGCCACCGAGCTGAAGCCTGGCTCGGCGACGAAACCGTTTTTCGGCATCCGGCCCGTGCTGCTCGATACGGCCTCCGCACAACCGCTGGAGGGCGAGGCCGAGGGCGCGCTGTGCATCGCCGAGAGCTGGCCGGGACAGGCGCGCACCATCTGGGGCGACCATGCGCGCTTTGTGGAGACCTATTTCAAACCCTATTCCGGCTATTACTTCTCTGGCGACGCCGCCGCCCGCGACGCGGAGGGCGATTACTGGCTGAAGGGCCGCATGGATGATGTCATCAATGTCTCCGGCCACCGCATTGGCACGGCGGAAGTGGAATCCGCACTCGTGGCGCACCCGGCGGTGACGGAGGCGGCGGTCGTGGGTTACCCGCATGACATCAAGGGCGAGGACATCTACGCCTATGTCACGCTGAGCCCCGCCACCGACACCTCCAGCCCGGAAAAAGCAGAGGCTTTGCGGCAGGAACTGCGAACCTGGGTGCGCAAGGAAATCGGTGCCCTCGCGGTGCCAGGACGTATCCAGATCGCCCCCGGCCTGCCTAAGACGCGCTCGGGGAAGATCATGCGTCGCATCCTGCGCAAGATCGCCGCCGGGGACGTGAGGGGGCAGCAGGACATGGCCGTGCTCGGCGATATCTCCACCCTGCTCGACCCCGCTGTGGTGCCCGCCTTGCTCGAGGGGTACACGCGGCTGATTTCCTGAGCCTGCGCTGATGTAGGCCGCCGTTCCCCCCACCGCTCCTTTAGTCCATCCGCGCTAGTGTGGGGTAAACGCAGGCATCCCCTGCATCACACAGGAGACAACCGATGAACACCCGCACCCTTGCGATTCTTGCCGGTGCCGTGCTGCTCAGCACGAGCGCCCTTGCCAGCGGCCCGGCCACCGATCCCCTCAATGGCGGCTTCGACCGCGCCAGCGCCAATACCGACCCCGGCGCGGATGCCAATATCGGCGCGTCCGGTGCCACCACCAGCACCAATGCGCAGCGCAACGGCATTCAGGCCGGCGAGTCGAGCAGCGGCCTCGGTTCCGGGGCGCAGATGCGCGAAGGTGCCAGCGTCACCGGCACCAGCGGTACCAACAGCGCATCCAGCGGCCGCGTGGTCACCGATGACAATGCCGACGTGACCGCCACCAAGGAGACCGAGCTGAACTCGGCGCAAATGGCGACCGTGGACAGTCTTCCTGATTCCGGTCGCGTCAGCTTGCGCGGCATCGTGCAGGATATGGACGATAATGATGAGTTCACCCTCACCGACAGCACAGGCTCCATCGAGGTGGAACTTTCCTCCGCCGCCAACGAGCTGAAGGAAGGCCAGACAGTTACCGTGGTGGGCGATGTCGCCCGCGAGTGGGGCAAACGCGAACTGGATAATGCCATGGTGGTCAACTCCGCCGAGGCGCCCAGCCAGAAACGCTAGATCTTTCTTACTGTTAGGAAAAAGGATTGGAAGCTTGATGGTTTCCAATCCTTTTTTGCGTTATGTCATGCAGGAAGGAAGGCCGGTATCAATTTTTTGCGGCATCAGTCCTTAAGTTCATCATTCTTTACCCATCGTTTTTATAGATTAAATAAAAGGGTCGTATCATTCTTTCATATGATGAGCATTAACAAGCGATTTTTTCTGCTAGACTTATGGCCTCTTGATGTAAAAGGGAGATAAACAGGACATGGCCTGATGACGCCTGTTTACGCGTCCCGCCCGGCGAAAAACTATGATAAATACAGGCCTTTATGTTCTTTGATTCCCTTCTCCGTTCGGATTTCATGCCCCACGGCTATTGTTTCCTGTGGCGTCCCGACGTGCTGTGGATGCATGTGATATCCGACGCCATTATCGTCGCGGCATATTACTCTATTCCCGTGACCCTTCTCTATCTGCTGCGCAATAAGGAAATCACGCATTACCGCTGGGTGTTGGCTATGTTCTCGGCGTTTATCTTCCTATGCGGAACCACGCATTTGCTGGGAGCGGTCAGCATCTGGAAGCCGATGTATTATCTTGAAGGGTTGGTGAAGCTGGCCACCGCCGGTGCCTCGATGGCCACCGCGGTGATGCTGTTCCCGTTCGTACCGCGTTTTCTGGATGCGCTGGCGCGCACTGTCCCGCCGACAAAAGATGCAGCGCTGGAAGAGGAAACCGAGGAACCTGTATTGCTTACCTGAGGATAAGGGCTAATGCCGACAACGCCGGTAATACTGATTTTGGAAAAAGACAAACGTGCGTGGGTAACCCGCTATCTTAGCCTGACCATGACCGTGCTGATTGGCACGTTTCTCTCCATTGGAGCCTTCATCTACCTAATGCATCAGGGGCTGGAACGGCAGGAAGATACGTTCAGCATCGGCGCAAGACTGGATCAGGAAATCATCGAGCGCGCGCTGCAGAAAAATTTGCGGCTGGTATATGTTCTTTCGGAAACATTACGCTACGGCCAATATAAAGCGGACAATCTTAGCCGGTTCATTTTTGAGGAAAGCGATTTGAACTGGCTTGCCATCCTGCACCTGCAAGGGGCGGATATGGTATCCGAGTATGATTATGCGCGTGAGGACCATCAGACAAGCGATCAGGAAGCGGTCAGCGCGGCGTGGCTGCAAAAACATGTCAATTCCCAAGCGGTGGCACAGGACGGATTGCTGCTGCGTTCACTCTCGCCCGGCAAGCTGATGGCGGCGGCCTATTCGGGGCCGGAATCCAACCGTTATGTAGTAGGAGTGCTGGATATTCACAGCCTTCTGAATCAGCTCAATGAAAAAACAGGCTTGCTGAAGGACAATATTGTTTACGTGTCCGCACTAAGCACGTCTGGCAAGCCGGCGCTGATTGGCATCTATCGGGAGACGGCACCCAACACGCTGGCCTTTGGCTATACGGCTTCGGAGAACCTTGAGCGTGCCACCCGCATGGCTGTGTTCCGGCATGAGGGCTTCTTTTCGCTATACGGGCATGAATTCGCCCTTACCATCCTTCCGACACCGGAATTCGTTTCGCGCACTAACACCATCTATCCATGGCTGGTGCTGGGGCTTGGTATGCTCCTTACCGTGCTTACCGGCATGCTGCTATTCAGCCTGATCGGCAAGAACCTTGCTATCCAGCATCAAGTTGAACAGCGCACCCGCGAGTTGAATGAGCACACCATCGCGCTGCGCAAGGCCCGCCTGCAGGCAGAAAAGGCAAACTCCGCCAAGACGGATTTCCTCGCCAACATGAGCCATGAGATCCGAACGCCGCTCAATGCAATCAACGGGCTGGTGCATTTGCTCGGCCGCTCCGAGCCGCTGACCACACAGCAGAAAACATTCGTCACCCATCTGCAATCGAGCGCCCAAGCCCTCTTTGACCTCATCAACGACATCCTCGATATCTCGAAGATTGAAAGCGAAAGCTTTACCCTGGAGAGTGCGCCCTTCCGCCTGTGCGATCTGGTAGATGAGGTGGAGCAGATCGTAGGCGTCAAGGCGCGCGAGAAGAAACTGGCACTTTTGATAGATGTGGCCCCGCTTACCGGGCTTACCTATCTCGGCGACAAGGCGCGGCTGCGGCAGGTGCTGATCAATCTGATGACCAATGCCGTCAAATTCACCGCGCTTGGCTCAGTGACGCTGCGGGGCGAACTAATGCCGGAAAAGAGCCGTCTTGCCTTTGAGGTGATCGACACGGGCATCGGCATTCCTGCGGATAAGCAGGCAGAAATCTTTAACAAGTTCTCGCAGGCTGACCAGTCCATCACCAAGCGCTTCGGCGGCACAGGCCTGGGCCTGCATATCTGCCGCGAGCTGGTAAGCCGGATGGGCGGGCGCATCATCCTGCGCAGCGAGGAGGGATTGGGATCCTCTTTCCGCGTCGAGCTGCCGATGCGGCTGGCCGAAGTGCCGGAGCCCCCCCGCACAGCCTCCCCAAACACCGAACCCCTGCGCGGCCGCCGCGTGCTGCTGGTGGAAGACCAGGAAAGCAATATCATGGTGGCCAGCCTGCTGTTGAAAGAGGCCGGTGCCTCCTGTGATGTAGCGCGCAGCGGGGAGGAAGCGTTATGTCTGGCTTCGGCAACCCCTTATGACATCATCCTGATGGACGTGCAGATGCCAGACATGGATGGCATCGAGACAACGCGCCGCCTACGCCTGCATGAGCGCACCCAAGGTGAAGAGGCTGCCTGCATCATCGGTCTCTCTGCCCATGCCATTACCGAATACCGCGAACGCTCGCTGGCTGCCGGCATGGATGGCTTCCTCACCAAGCCGTTCGAGCCTGCGGCCCTGTACGCCTTACTGTTTGAATGCCAACATACACAGTCCAGCCGCCCGCCACGTTTGCGTATCGTTTCCAACCGCCAGGGTTCCAGATAGGCTTTGACAAAAGAAACCTGCCTTCCGATAACAGGAGGCATATATCAATGCCTGTGAATGGAAGCCTTATGGACCTGAGCGCCTTCATGCCCGAACTGGTCGCCCTTGGACAGGTACTGTTCATTGACATTGTGCTCGCGGGCGACAATGCCATTGTGGTTGGCGTGGCGGCAGCCGGGCTTGATCCCACGCAGCGCAAGAAAGCCATCATCTGGGGCATCGCGGCGGCAACGGTGCTGCGCATCCTCTTCGCCAGCATCACGACGCACCTGCTTGGCATCGTCGGCCTTGTACTGGCCGGCGGTGTGCTCTTGCTGTGGGTATGCTGGAAGATGTATCGCGAGCTTCGCACAGGCCATGCGAAAGACGAAGAGGCGGGCATCGCCGCGCTCGATGAGGCCATTCCCGACAAGCAAAGCACACCGAAGAAAACGTTGCGCCAAGCCATTACACAAATTCTGGTCGCTGACGTGTCGATGAGCCTGGACAATGTGCTGGCCGTGGCCGGTGCGGCACGCGAGCATCCCTACATTCTTATTTTCGGCCTTGCCATCTCTGTGGTACTGATGGGGGCAGCAGCCACCTTCATCGCCCGCCTGCTCGGTAGGCATCGCTGGATCGCGTGGCTGGGGCTGGCGGTGATTCTCTATGTCGCCCTTGCCATGATCTGGGAAGGCTGGCACCAAGTAGAACCCTATGTCAGCCCTATGATGCACGGCGAAAGCGCACAGCCTGCCTTTCCCTCCACTCCATCCGGCGCGGCAACCCCGTGACAGCCTCGCCATGGCTGGTCATCGGGCTGCTGCTGACCTCCAACCTTTTCATGACCTTTGCCTGGTATGGTCACCTGAAGTTCACTGACAAGCCGCTCTGGCTGGTGGTGCTGGTCAGTTGGGGTATTGCACTGTTCGAGTATTGCCTGCAAGTGCCTGCTAACCGATGGGGCTATGCGCATTTCAGCGCGGCACAGCTGAAAACGATGCAGGAGGTGATTACCCTCAGTGTTTTCGTGCTCTTTTCCTGGTTTTACCTCGACGAAGCCCTGCGCTGGAATCATGCCATCGGCTTCGGCCTGATTGCTGCCGGAGCGTGGTTTATTTTCAAGAAGTAGATAGCCCGTCATGGTGAGGCCCGCAGTTCCGTGGCAATTCACGCCCAATCACCAAACCTCACCCTGAGCTTGTCGAAGGTGTCGTTGCCATGGTTCGACAGACTCACCATGAAGTAGATTGGTTTTGATTTACTTCGCTGGTGCTCGCAAGGACGCCCCGGCCAAACCTTGCTATTTCAAGGGCTACATGCTAGTTTCCCGCCTCTTTTGACCTATATGGAACTACCATGTACCAGACGCCCTTCACCCTCGGCCTCATCCAGATGAAAATGGTCACCGGCGACCCGGAGGCCAACCTTCGCCACGCCTGCAAATTGCTGGAGGACGCGGGCAAACAGGGCGTGCAGATTGCGTGCCTGCCGGAGCTATTCCGCAGCGAGTATTTCTGCCAGACGCACGACCCGGACATCTTCAACCTTGCCGAGACCATCCCCGGCCCTTCGACGGAAGCCCTCGCGCCCATTGCCAAGAAATACGACATGGTCATCGTCGCCTCGCTGTTCGAGAAGCGCGCGCCGGGCCTCTATCACAACACCGCCGTCGTCATCGATGCGGATGGGACCATCGCGGACATCTACCGCAAGATGCACATTCCGCACGATCCGCTCTTCTACGAGAAATACTACTTCACCCCCGGCGATACCGGCTTCAAGGCCATCCAGACGAAGCATGCGAACATCGGCGTGCTGGTGTGCTGGGATCAGTGGTATCCCGAAGGCGCTCGCCTCACCGCGCTGCAAGGCGCGCAGGTGCTGTTCTACCCCACCGCCATCGGCTGGCACCCGTATGAGAAGGCCGAGTTCGGCGAATCACAGCTCGATGCTTGGCAGACCGCGCAGCGCGCCCACGCCATCGCCAACGGGCTCTACGTCGCCGCCGTCAACCGCGTCGGCTTCGAGAAGGCGCCGGGCACGGACGGTCTGGAATTCTGGGGCAACTCCTTCGTCGCCGATCCGTTCGGGCGCTGGCTGGCCAAGGGCGACGACCATTCCGAGACGCTGCTCAAAGTCACCTGCGACCCCGGAGTGAGCGAGCAGACCCGCCGCTGGTGGCCCTTCCTGCGCGACCGCCGCATCGATGCGTATGAGGGAATGACGAAGCGGTTTGGGAGCTGATGATGGAATACGGGAATGCGGAAATGCAGGAATGCGAGAAGGATCACCATAAAGCACGGGACGGTCTCTTTTCCCGTATTCCCGTATTCCTGTTTCCCGTATTCCAAACACCATCCGCCGGATTCTCCAAATGACCTCACCCTACCTCATGCCCGCCGAGTGGGAGAAGCAATCGGCCATCTGGCTGAGCTGGCCGCATAACCGCGCTGACTGGCCGGGCAAGTTCGGGCCGGTGCCGTGGGCCTTCGCGGAGATGATCCGCTATATCAGCTACTCCCAGCGCGTCGGCGTGCTGGTGAAGGACGAGGTGAAGAAGCGCGAATGCATCGATGCGCTGGAGGATGTCGGCGTCGACCTGTCGCGCGTGGACATCGTGCTGCTGCCGACCAACCGCGGCTGGCTGCGCGATTGCGGCCCGATTTTTGTGCGAAAAAATCCCCCTCACCCCAACCCTCTCCCCGTGGGGGAGAGTGGGCAAGGAGAAACCCTCTCCCCCACGGGGAGAGGGCAGGGTGAGGGGGCCTCATCTCTCGTCGCGCTCGACTGGCGCTTCAATGCGTGGGCGAAATACGCGAACTGGCAGAAGGACAATGCCGTGCCGGAAGGCGTGTGCAACTTCCTGAACGTCGAGCGCGTGCAGCCGCACTGGCCTTTGCACCAGAAGAGCAGGCGCGTGGTGCTGGAAGGCGGCGCCATCGAGGTGAACGGAGCAGGCACGCTGATCACCACCGAGGAATGCCTGCTCTCGCACGATGTGCAGATCCGCAACCCCGGCTTCACCCGCGAGGATTATGAGCAGTGCTTCGCCCATTGGCTCGGCACGAAACATGTCATCTGGCTCGGCCACGGCATTATCGGCGATGACACGCACGGCCATATTGACGATCTCACCCGCTTCGTGAACCCCACCACCGTCGTGACCGTGGTGGAGAAGGACACGAACGACGCTAACTACGCGCTGCTGCAAGACAATCTGAAGCGCCTGAAATCCGCCACCGATCAGGCTGGCAAGCCGCTGACCGTTGTCGAACTGCCCATGCCGCGCCCACTGCATTTCGAAGGCCAGCGCCTGCCCGCCAGCTACGCCAACTTCCTCATCACCAACCAGTACGTGCTGGTGCCCACCTTCAACGACCCCGCCGACCGCGCCGCCCTGACCATCCTGGCCGACTGCTTCCCCGGCCGCGAGGTCGTCGGCATCCACGCGGTGGATCTGGTGTGGGGATTGGGCACGATTCATTGCCTGACGCAGCAGCAGCCAGTTTACGTTTGCCTCGATGCTACGCGCCTCCTGCGCTCCGCAATGAGGCGCGCTCATGGCTGACTCGGACATGCTGTCCTCGACTAACAGGGTAACGTCGTTGCGAGCGCAGCGAAGCAATCCAGCGGAGGGTTCTAGATTGCCGCGGCCCTTCGGGCCTCGCAATGACGGAGTATCACTTCACCAGTAGTTCAATATTCCCGCCAATCGCCGCCGTGTTAATCGTCAGCGTGCGCTCGGTGGCGAAGCGGAGAAGGTAGTACGGGCCACCCGCCTTGGGGCCGGTGCCGGATAAGCCCTCACCGCCGAAGGGCTGCACGCCGACCGTGGCGCCGATCATGCTGCGGTTGACGTAGCAGTTGCCGACCTTCACCCGCGCCGCGACGGACTCATAGACGCTCGGGATGCGGCTATGGATGCCGAAGGTGAGGCCGTAGCCAGTGGCCTGCAGCGCATCCAGCATCGCATCGAACTGCGCCGGGTCGTAGCGATAGATATGCAGGACAGGGCCGAAGATTTCGTCCCTGAGCAGGTCGAGCGAAGGAATTTCCCAGGCTTGGGGGGGGAAGAAACAGGCCCCCTCACCCGGCTCCCTCCGGTCGCCACCCTGTCCCCGCAGGGGCGAGGGTTTTTCCTTGCCCCCTCTCCCCCATGGGGAGAGGGTTGGGGTGAGGGGGGCGATGGCCAGCCGCTTCGCTTTGCCTTCTAGAAACGCCACATGCTTTTCCAGCGCGGCTTTCGCCTCGCCGTCGATGACGGGGCCGAGATCGGTGGAGGCGTGCCACGGATCGCCGATTTCCAGCACTTGCATGGCACCGGCAAGCAACCCCAGAAGATTGTCCGCGATATCACGATGCACGCACAGCACGCGCAGGGCTGAACAGCGCTGGCCCGCGCTGCCGAAGGCGGAGGTGAGGATGTCATCCACCGCCTGCTCGATCAACGCGGAGGAATCGACGATCATGGCATTCTGCCCGCCCGTCTCGGCGATGAGTGGCACGATCGGTCCCTCCCGCTGCGCCAGGGCGCGCTGGATATGCTTCGCCGTCGCAGTGCCGCCGGTGAACGCAATGCCCGCGATGCGCTCATCCCGCGCCAGCGCCGCCCCCACCACCTCGCCCGCGCCGGGGACGAGGATGAGCGCATCCGGCGGCACGCCCGCCTCATGCAGCAGCGCCACCATGAAGGCCGCCGTGCGCGGTGTCTGCTCGGCGGGCTTGGCGATCACCGTGTTGCCGGAGACCAGCGCCGCCACGACCTGCCCGGCGAAAATGGCGAGCGGGAAATTCCACGGGCTGATGCAGCCAAACACACCGCGCCCGGCGAAGCGTAATTCGTTATGCTCGCCCGTCGGCCCGTCCAATCGGCGCGGCTGGCCAAACAATTCCCGCCCCCGCGACGCGTAATAGCGGCAGAAATCGACCGCCTCGCGTACTTCGGAAAGCGCATCGGCCCAAGTGCGCCGCCCCTCGCCGATGATGAGCGCCATTGCTTCCTCGCGGCGGGCTTCCAGCAGATCGGCAGCCTTTTCCAGCAGCGCCGCGCGGGCGTCCACCGGGGTCTGTGACCACTCCGTGAAGGCGGCCTGCGCGCGGGTGATGGCGGCGTCGGTATCGTCTGCCGTGAAATCCTTCGGCGCGGGAGGGTATTTCGCCTGCCACGCACGCAGGCTCTGCTCCAGCCCTTCCATCTGGTGCGCGTTGCCGAAATCGAGGCCGGCGCTGTTGCGGCGATCCGTCCCGTAGAGTTGCGAGGGCGGGGCGATGCCCGCCTCCGGCTCGCGGGCGCTCATCTCCAGCGGGTCTTCCAGCACGGCGTCGATGGGGCGCGCGAGGTCGAGCATCATGTGGACGAAGCTGCTATTGGCCCCGTTCTCCAGTAATCGGCGGATAAGATAGGCGAGCAGATCCTTGTGCTCGCCGATGGGCGCATAGATGCGGCAGGGCTTCGTCGTGATGACATCGGCATAGAGCGCCTCACCCATGCCATGCAAGCGCTGGAATTCGTATTCCCGCTCACCGGCGAAGGCTTCGATGGCGGCAATCGTCATGGCGTTGTGCGTGGCGAATTGCGGGAAGAAACACTCAGGCCGCTCCAAAAGCGCGCGGGCGCAGGCGAGGTAGGAGAGATCGGAATGCGCCTTGCGGGTGAAGACCGGGTAATCCGGCCAGCCATTTACCTGCGCCGCCTTGATTTCGCTGTCCCAGTACGCCCCTTTCACCAGCCGCACCGGCAGACGCTTCTTCGTGCGCGTGGCCAGGTCGGCCAGTACCGGGATGGCGGCATGAGCGCGCTTGCCGTAGGCCTGTAGCACATAGCCGATGCCGTGATAGTCCGCGAGGTCGGGGTGCGTCACCAGCTTTTCATACACCGCCAGCGCGAGGTCGAAGCGCGTTTGCTCCTCGGCGTCAATGGCGATGCACAGGCCATGCGCCTGCGCCGCTTTTGCGAGGCCCACCAGCTTGGGCAACAGCTCGGCGAACACCTGCTCGCGGTGCCGCCACTCATAATGCGGGTGCAGCGCGGTCAGCTTGATGGAAATGCTAGGGGCTTCGTAGAGCCCCCTCCCCAGTAGGGGGAGGGTTAGGGTGGGGGCATAAGGATACGCTAAACGACTCTTCCGCCCCCCTCCCGTCCTCCCCCCTACAGGGGGAGGGGTTTGATGAGCTGTGCCAACCGCTTCAATAGCCGCATGGTACGCCGCAAGATAGGTCTCCGCCTGCGCCTGACTGCGGGCGCCCTCGCCGAGCATGTCATACGAGAAGCGATAGCCCTTCTTGGCATACGCCTCGCCGCGGCGGATCCCTTCCTCGATGGTCTCGCCCAACACGAACTGGCCGGCCATCATCTTCATCGCCGCCTTCAGCGCCTCACGGATGACCGGCTCGCCCAGCTTCTTGGCCAGCCGCCCGATGACGCCCGACACCCCGCCCTGCGTTTCCGCTACGAGGTCGAGCGTCTTGCCGGTCAGCACCAGCCCCCAGCTGGAGGCGTTCACAAACAGCGAATCGCTGCGACCGAGGTGCTTCTCCCACTCCGCCCCGCTAAAGGTGGACTCAATCAGCTCGTCCGCCGTCGCCGCATCGGGAATGCGAAGCAGAGCCTCGGCGAGACACATCACCGCCACGCCCTCCTTGGTGGAAAGGCCGTATTCCTGCAAAAACGCTTCCACGGAAAAGCCCAGCCCGTCGCGGCGCAGGCGCTCCACCATGCCATGCGCCCGCTGGCGGATGCGAGGGGTGAGGGGCCCAAACGGCTCGGCCGCCTCCAGCAGGGTGCGGACGAGGTCGGGTTCCGGCGCAAAGGCGCCCCGGCTGAGGGTGAGCGACATGCCATCATTATAGCGCCCCCGCCTGGGCTTGCCAGCCCATGCTTGCTTTTCCATCGCTGGAGCGGTAGATTTATAGGTGGTTAAATGATGGGCCAATCATTGATGACGAAACATGCCGGTATTTCAGGCATGAGAAAACGTGATACTTCTTCTTGGTTACCGACGTAGTGACACCTACTGGCTTCCCTCAAGTAAGGCACGACCCCGGCCCCTCCGTTAACCACCTGCTTTCGCTCACGCGGGGGTGGTTTGTCCTTTTCCGACGCTGGCAGTACTTTTTTGCCAAGGATGGAGGGGGGTGATTGGTCAATGCCATACTGAAGGAGTTATCCATGGCTACCGGTACCGTTAAGTGGTTTAATACGCAAAAAGGCTTTGGCTTCATTCAGCCGGATGAAGGTGGCAAGGACGTGTTCGTGCACATCACTGCCGTGCAGCAGGCAGGCATGAGCGGCCTGAACGAGGGGCAGAAGATCAGCTACGATCTCGCCACCAGCCGCGACCGCACGTTTGCCTCGAACCTGCGCGCTATCTAAAACCCGCCATCAATAAAACATTGGTATAAGGGCCTGAGCAAGTATGTTCAGGCCCTTTATTCATAATGGAGAATTTATGTAGTTTGTGAACTGGTATACAAGTGTGTATTATTTACAGATTATTGATTATTATTGATAATTTCCTTATGGTGCATCGGACATCTTTCACGCACGCCCTCCATGCCAAACGGATTAAACCTGAAGGAATACCGCTCCCCACCTGATGCCCGCCTGAGCGAGGAGCGCTACCTTGCGTTCGTGCGCCAGAGTTCGGAAGGCATCTGGCGCTTCGAAGTCGACCAGCCCATTCCGGTTGATCAGCCTGAGACACGGCTGATCGAGGATTTCTTCCGCCTCGCCTACCTCGCGGAATGCAACGATGCCATGGCGGGCATGTATGGCTACAGCCGCGCCGAGGAAATCCGCGGTATACGCCTGCGCGAGCTGGTGCCGCCCTCCAACCCGAAGAACATCGCCTACCTCCAGCATTTCATCCGTGGCGGTTTCCGGCTGCGTGACGGCGAATCGCATGAGGTGGACAAGTACGGGCTCCCCAAATATTTCATCAATAACCTCTACGGTGTCATCGAGGAGGGTTGCCTGGTGCGCGTGTGGGGCACGCAGCGCGATGTTACCGAAGCGCGGCGCATTCAGGACGCGCTGAAACAGAGCGAGGGACAGTTCCGTCAGCTCGCCGACACCATGCCGCAGATTGTCTGGGTGTCACGCGCGGACGGGTATCACGAATACTTCAACCAGCGCTGGTACCAGTATACCGGCCTCAGCGAGGATGAGAGCCTGGGGCGTCAATGGAACTGCCTGCACCCGGACGACCGGGAGCGCACCGCCAAACGCTGGCATTACGCGCTGGAAACCACCGAGCCCTACGAGATCGAATACCGGCTGAAGAGCCAGACCGGGCAGTATCGCTGGTTCCTCAACCGCGCCATGCCCGTGCGGGACGAATATGGACGCGTGCTGCGCTGGTTCGGCACCTGCACGGACATCGACGATTACAAGCGCATGGTCGATGCGCTGCGCCTCAGCGAGGAGCGCTTCCGCCTCTCCGCCGAGGCGTTCAACGGTATCATCTATGACTGGGACCTCACCACGGAGCGCGTCGAGCGCACGCGCGGCAATTTCGAGGTCACGGGCTATCATATCCATGAAATCGAGCCCCGCCGCGACTGGTGGGTGCAACGCATTCACCCGGAGGATACATCGCTGGTGGAGCAGGCGCTGGCGCAATCCATCCTGTTCGGCAAGCCGGGCTTCGATGTGGAGTACCGCATCCGTCACCGCGACGGGCATTACGTGTGGGTGTGGGATAAGGGGCTGATCCTGCGTAATTCCGAGCTGCGCGCCGTGCGCGTGGTGGGCAACTGCGTTGACATCACCGCCCGCAAGCGTGCCGAGGAAGCGCTGAAGGACGCCGACCGCCGCAAGGACGAATTCCTTGCCACCCTCGCCCATGAATTGCGCAACCCGCTCGCCCCCATCCGCAACGCGCTGCACATCATGCAGAAGAAAAACGCCGCCCCCGCCATGCTGGAGGAAGCACGCGACATGATGCAGCGGCAGGTCGGCCAGATGGTGCGGCTGGTGGACGACCTGCTCGATGTCTCGCGCATTACACTCGGCAAGCTGGAGCTGCGCCGCCAGCCGGTGACGCTGCAGGAGGCCATCCTTGGCGCGCTGGAAACGAGCGGCCCGCTGATTGAAGCCACGGGACATCGTCTGGTGACGCAGATCACCGGGGTACCGCTACGAGTGGATGGCGACCTGGCGCGCCTTTCGCAGGTGTTTGCCAACCTGCTCAACAATGCCGCCAAATACACTAACCCCGGTGGGCAGATCACGCTCTGCCTGAAAGCGGAGCAATACGAAGCGGTGATTTCCGTGCGCGATACGGGCATCGGTATCCCTCCGGAAATGCTGCCGCGCATTTTCGACATGTTCACGCAGGTCGATAATTCGCTGGAGAAGGCGCAGGGCGGGCTTGGCATTGGCCTGACGTTGGTCAAGAGCCTAGTTGAGATGCATAATGGCCGCATCGAGGCCATCAGCGAGGGGCTTGGCAAAGGCAGCGCGTTCACTGTTCGCCTGCCGTTGCTGGAAGCGGAAGCAGCCCCCGCGCCGCAGCCCACGGCGATGTCCGAAACAGACTGCCCGGCGCGGCGCGTGCTGGTGGTGGATGACAACGTGGCCTCCGCGAAAACCATGGGCTGGACGCTGGAGCTGCTCGGCAGTGAGGTTTGCGTGGTGCATGACGGCCCCGCCGCCCTTGCCGAAGCGCGCCAGTTCAAGCCGGACCTCGTGCTGCTGGACATCGGCCTTCCCGGCATGAACGGCTACGATGTCTGCCGCGCTCTGCGTAAAGAGCCTGGGATGGAGCAGATGGTGCTCGTGGCACAGACCGGCTGGGGGCAGGAAGAGCATCGCCAGCGATCGCGGGAGGCGGGGTTTGATCATCACCTTGTCAAGCCGGTGGAGATGGACGATCTCAAGCGCCTGCTGCAAGGGGACTGACGCCCCTGAACTTGCCGGTTAGCGTTGCAGGAGGAAGAGCGTATCGGCCGGGGCGTGCCGCCCACCGGAGTTGGCTGTCGAGACGGCGACCCAGACGATGACCCACAGGCTGGCCGCCATCCCGACATACGACATCAGCCGCCCTGTCCCGCGCGCGCGACGCGGCTGACCGGCCCGGGACGCTGCGAGGCTCGGGAAGCCCGGTATGCGGGAACGGGCACCGTCCTTGCCGCCGTCATGGGGCTGCGGTGCCCGCGCGTGCTCTGGGCGGGTCATGTGAAACGCCGCCGGCGCAGGGCAGGCCGCGTGGGGAAGGGCGGGTACCCAGGCTTCGTCACCCTTCTTGCCTTGCTAGAGTAGCACGATCAGGGGTCGAATTAAGGGATGAGATTGCACCTGAGGGGGAACTTTCGCAATTAGTGGTGAGGTTATTTCCTAGGAACGGTGGTGGCTGACGGAAACGGGCGCAGCCTTCACCGGGGACATCAGTTGCCCAACGCCGACCCAATCGTTGGGCGTCACTTTTCCCCCGGTCAACTCATAAATCTGGCGCTGCACTTCACGATTGGGAAAACGCTGGTTACGGCGGTATTTATAGATGGTCTGTACGGAACACCCGAGGCGCTGGGCAAATTCGCCCGCCGTAACGCCTGCATAAACCAGATACTCATCCAGTGTCATACGGATAAAATTAATCCACTATGGATAGTTTGACAAGCTGATTCGTTAATTTATGCAAATATCTTATACGAGATGGATATAGCCGTACTTATACAAACCGTATAAAAAATGCTCCCATGACCAATCACATCAAGTCGATCCGGCTGGCGCGCGGACTTACCCTGTCGGAACTGGCCCGCCTCACCTCCACCACCCCGGCGCAGATTCAGAAGCTCGAGCGTGGCGAGCGGCGGCTCACCGATGCCTGGCTGAAGCGGCTGGCCGTGGCCCTGCAATGCCACCCCGTCGATCTGTTTGAGAATATGGCCTATGTGGTGCGGGACGGCGTGGCACCCGGCCCGTACGAGGCCTCCCCAACCGCCGCCCGCCCGGAGATGCTGCTGGTGCCGCTCTATGCCGATGCAGCGCGCCAGAACCCCGTCTCCATGTTGGAGAAGTCGGAATGCGTCGCCGGCGGCATCTCCTTCGACAAGCGCCTGTTGGCGGAATACACCCCCTCCACCTTCGCGCGGCTGGCGCTGATTCGCCTTCACGGTGACAGTATGTCACCCACACTGGAGCCGGGCGACCTCCTACTGCTCGACCTCGGCCAGAAGAAAGCCACCCAAGACGGCATTTATGCCCTCGACTCCCAAGGCTCCATCGCCCTCAAGCGGCTGCAGTTGCAGCCTTACGGCACCCGCATCACGCTGCTCTCCGACAACCGCGATTACCCGCCCTACGAACTCGAGGACGCCAGCCAGCTCTCGCTGATTGGCAAGGTGATCTGGGTCGGCAAGCGGCTTTAGAACTCTGCAAAGGTAAAGTCGCTGGCGGTGAGGCCCGTGACGTTCTCCACCAGCACGGTGACCGGGTTCTCATTCACCGGGTGGATGAACGCCACGCGGGTGGAGTCGCCCACCACGGTCAGGGTGAGGTCATTGAAGGTCAGCAGCGTATCACCCGGCTCGTGATCGATGAGGATTCTGTCCTCGCCTCGGGTAAAATCCTTGATGCGGAAACCATCATCCGCGCGGTCGCTGTCGGCGAAGACGAACGTGTCGCGCCCAGCGCCGCCCCACATACGCGCCGTGGCTTCACCGCCAAACACCAGCGTATCATCGCCATTGCCACCATACATGCGCTGGCCCCAGTAGAGCAGGTCGTTGCCGTCATCACCGTAGAGCGTATCGCCACCGCTGAAGCCGTAGATAGTATCGTTATCGCTACCGCCGCTGACCTTCACGGCGCTGGAATCATCGACATTGCTGAAGAAATCACGGCCGCTGCCAAGGCTCACATAGCCGCCTGCATATGCATCGTGATAGACCGTGTCATCGCCATTGCCGCCATAGATGCTGCCGCGCGCATCCGCGAACATGATGCGGTCATTGCCGTCCCCGCCGTCCGCCTTGACGCTGTCGGAACCCAACATGCCGTAGAGGCTGATGCTATCGTTGCCGTTGCCGCCAGAGAGCGTCGAGCTGCGCGCATGCCAGGCTTCGATGACGTCGTTGCCATCGCCGCCGTACGCTTTCTCGTTGCTGGTCGTGGCGGTGGCGCTGCTGCTGCCGACCACCAGATAGTCATCCCCGCCATCGCCATAAAGCGTGTCCGCGCCGCTGCCGCCGATCAGCGTATCGTTGTTGCTGCCCCCGCGCAGGGAATCATTGCCGCTGCCGCCGTTGAGAAGGTCATCGTAGCTGCCGCCCAGCAGGGTATCGTTGCCGGCGGTGCCGAACATTTCATAGCGCGCATCGGCGCGGGTGGCGGTGAAGTAGTCATTGCGCGAGGTGCCGGTCAGGCGGATGGTGGTGGTCATGGTCGTCTCCCTGGGTTGGAGCGAAGACTCTACGAATCCGCACAACCGCTGGGTAATCAATTCTTCGTAATTTATGAAGGTTTTATGCGGGGCGGCGAGGGAAGCAGGTTGAACCGTCATGACGAGGAGTGAAGCGACGTGACAATCCGGCGCCGATGACTGGATTGCTTCGCGTTGCTCGCAATGACGGTTATGCTGTCACCCCGCACTTGTTGCGGGGTCTCCCGGTAAGGATACGCCGGACCCCGGCATGCACCGGGGTGACATACGTTCATAACGCTATCCTCTCCCCTCATCCTGAGCTTGTCGAAGGATAAGAGGCCCGTACCCGCGCCACAGTCATGGTTCGACAGGCTCACCATGATAGGTGGCATGAGATCCCCGCGTCGGGCGCGAGGAGGACGAAGGGCGAGAAATTCCAGGCACCTCCTTCCGCCCGGAACTCCTCTCTACGCCTCGGCCATCTGGCGTTGCGGGATACGCAGGACCTGGCCGGGATAGATCTTATCCGGGTCGCTCAGCATCGGGCGGTTGGCCTCGAAGATGTCGTTATAGCGGTTGGCATCGCCATACTCCGCCTTGGCAATTTTAGAGAGCGTATCACCCGACTTCACCGTGTAGAAATGCGCCTCCTCTCCCTCCGCCGCCTGCCCCTGCGCCAGTGGCACATCGGCCTTGCCCTGCGCCTGCGCGGTCTGCACGTTGGCTTCCACATCCTCGACACCGGCCACATTACCGGCGGCCAGCACGGCCTTCTCCAGCGCCTCGCGCGACGGCGCACGGCCGGAGACCAGCACCTTGCCGCCCTGCTTCTTCACTTCGAGGTTCTCCACGCCAAGCCCCTGCTTTTCCACGTGCTGCCGGATGGCCTGCGACTGCTTCTCGTCATCGTCATGCTCGCCGATGCCAAGCCGCTCGCCTGCGTGCTTCATGAACTTGAACAATCCCATGAGTCTCTCCTTTGTGAAAACTCTCTTCTAACGCGGGCGTGACAAAAACTCTGCCCGCCAAGGAGGCGTCAGACGTCAGCCGCGCCTCAGGCAGGTGGCCCTCCGTATGAATCTTATCGAGAAAAAACAGGCCTTCACCTCAAGTGCCTGCATGAATACGCATTCCGTATGGCACCTCGCTGGGCACGCCCTGCTTCCCGGCTCACGCACGGTGCTGCATTTGCCGATTCCCGGCTTCTCGAGCGACCTGCCCGCTACGCTGCCTGTGCAGGTCATCCGCGCCGCCACGCCCGGCCCGCGCCTGTTTCTCACCGGGGTCGTGCATGGCGATGAGGTGATCGGCGTCGAGGTCATGCATCGTCTGCTCGCCTCGCAGGTGCTGGACCACCTGCTATGCGGCGATGTCGTGCTGATTCCGGTGGTCAACGTGTTCGGCTTCGTCATGCATTCGCGCTATTTGCCCGACCGGCGTGACCTCAACCGCTCCTTCCCTGGAGGCGAAAGCGGCTCGCTGGCGGCGCGGCTGGCGCACCTGCTGCTGAACGAAATCTGCCTGCATTGCACGCACGGCATTGATTTCCATAGCGGGGCGGTACATCGCTTCAACCTGCCGCAGCTGCGCATCGATTTCTCGGACGAAACGTCACTGGCATTGGCCAGGCAATTCGCGCCGCCTCTGATTCTGCACTCTGCACTGCGCCCCGGTTCCCTGCGCGAGGTGATGATGCGGCAGCGCATTCCTTACCTGCTGTTTGAAGGCTCCGAGGCCAAGCGGTTCGACGACCCTTCCGCCGAGGCGGGCTGGCGCGGCGTGGTGCGCGTGATGCAGTCGCTGGGCATGCTGCCGGAGACACTCGAGATGCCCAACGAATTCTGGCAGACGCAGATTGCCACTAGCAGCCGCTGGCTGCGCGCTCCGGTGAGCGGCATCTTCCGCTCCCGCGTGGTGCCGGGCCACACCACCGCGCCGGGGGAGATTCTAGGAACCCTGTCCGACTTCTTCGGCAACACATTGGCGGAGGTATGCGCCACAGACCAAACACTGGTGGTCGGAATGACGCGCGTGCCCGTCGTCAATGAAGGCGACGCGCTGTTTCATGTGGCGTCATTGGCGGGGTGATACAGGAACCAAGAAGAAGTTCACTCCCCCATTCCGCCCTCATGGTGAGCTTGTTGAACCATAGTATGTAGCGCGGTGGCGGGCCTGCATCCTTCGACAGGCTCAGGATGAGGAGCGGGGGTGGGAGCGTTACGAACGCATGTCACCCCGCACTTGGTTCGCGGGGTCTCCTCGTGAGGATACGCCAGACCCCGGCATACACCGGGGTGACATTCTTTTTGACAACGTCATTCAGGGACGCGTCAGCGTGCCCGGAATCTCCTCGTGTGACAAAGGAGATCCTGCGCTGCCTGCGGCTCGCAGGATGACGGAACCAAAACCCCCTACCCCGCCAGCTTCTCCGCCGCACGCGAGGCGCGCTTGCGGTCGTTGGGGTCGAGCATCACCTTGCGCAGGCGGAGCGACTTTGGCGTAACTTCAACCAGCTCGTCCTCGTTGATGTAGGACATCATCTCCTCCAGCGTCATGCGGCGCGGCGGGATGAGGCGCACGGCCTCGTCGGCCCCGGAGGCGCGGATGTTGGTGAGCTGCTTGCCCTTCAGCACGTTGATCTCGAGGTCATTGTCGCGCGTGTGCTCGCCGACGATCATGCCCTGATAGACCTTGTCCTGCGGGTTGATGAACATCATGCCGCGATCCTGCAGGTTGAAGATGGCGTAAGCCACCGCTTCACCCTGATCGGTCGAGATGAGCGCTCCGTTGCGGCGGCCCGCGATCTCACCCTTGTATGGCCCGTAGCCGTGGAACAGGCGGTTGATGACGCCGGTGCCGCGCGTGTCGGAGAGGAACTCCGCCTGGTAGCCGATGAGGCCGCGCGAGGGGGCATGGAAGATGATACGCAGCTTGCCGCCGCCCGAGGGGCGCATGTCCTGCATCTCGGCTTTGCGGATGGAGAGTTTCTCGACGACGACGCCGGAGAATTCCTCGTCCACATCCACCACCACCTGCTCATACGGCTCCTGCTTTTCGCCATTGGGACCGGTTTTCAGCAGCACGCGCGGACGCGAGACGGAGAGTTCAAACCCCTCGCGGCGCATGTTCTCGATGAGGACGCCGAGCTGCAATTCGCCCCGGCCACCGACCTCGAACGCGTCCTTGGCTTCCGTTTCGGTGACGCGGATGGCAACGTTGGTTTCGGCTTCCGCGAAAAGCCGCTCGCGGATCATGTTGGAGGTCACCTTCGTGCCTTCCGTGCCCGCGTAAGGCGACGAGTTGACGCTGATGGTGATCGCCATGGTGGGCGGATCGATCGGCGTCGCCTTGATGGGCTGCTCCAATTCCACCGCGCCGACCGTATCGGCCACGGAGGTTTTCTGCAGGCCTGCGATGGCGATGATATCACCCGCCTGCGCTTCCTCAATCGGGCGGCGATCGACGCCGAAGAAACCAAACAGCTTGGTGAGGCGGCCTTGCTCGACGACGGTGCCGTCCAAGCCCATCGCCTTCACCGGCATGTTCACTTTCGCGGTGCCGGAATGCACGCGGCCCACCAGTACGCGGCCAAGATACGGGTCGGCGGTCAGCATGGTAGCAAGGAAGCCGAACGGGGCTTCGAGATCCGCTTTCGGTGCAGGAACATGGCGTACCACGAGGTCGAGCAGCGGAGTCAGGTTCTTGCGCTCGCCGTCGATGTCCGGCGAGGCCCAGCCGTCGCGGCCGGAGGCGTACATGATGGGGAAATCGAGCTGCTCCGGCGCGGCGTCGAGCGCGACGAAGAGGTCAAAGATTTCGTCCAGCACCTCATCCGGGCGGGCGTCCGGGCGATCGATCTTGTTGATGAGCACGATGGGTCGCATGCCCTGCGCCAGCGCCTTGGTGAGCACGAACTTGGTCTGCGGCAGCGGGCCCTCGGCGGCATCCACCAGCAGCACCACGCCTTCCGCCATGTTGAGCACGCGCTCCACCTCGCCGCCGAAATCGGCGTGGCCGGGGGTGTCGATCACGTTGATCTTGATGTCGCCATACTGGATGGAAGTGCATTTCGCCAGAATGGTGATGCCGCGCTCCTTTTCGAGGTCGTTCGAGTCCATGACCCGCTCGGCAACCTGCTGATTCTCACGGAAGGTGCCGGTCTGTTTCAGGATCTGGTCGATCAGGGTCGTCTTGCCATGGTCGACGTGGGCGATGATGGCGATGTTACGAAGTTGCATGTCTGCCGCGCTTTTACTGGGGTTTTAGCCGCCCCTGCTACGCGTTATTGTGCAGTGTGTCAAGCGCGGCGGGCGGTTGTTCTTGAAAACTTGTCCGAATTGTCATAATTGGCGTGAAAATTGGAAAAACCTTATGAAATCACTTGTTTTCGGCATTCTTACACTCCTTATGGCAGCCAGCGCCGCTGCCCAGCCCAGCCTGCGCCCCCGTCCGCCTCGCGAATACCAGATCGCGCAAGGGCCTGTGGCCACCGCCCCGCTGAACGAACGCGCCAACGGGGGCCCAAACTGCACCGATATCAGCGTCACGGGCCAGTGCATCCGTGCGGCGGGCAGCGCAGCGAAGCAATGGAGCGGCTTTGCCGCCGTCGGGGCTTTCGCGGTGCCGGAGTTCGATGGGTCGAAGGACCATCAGGTGGTGCCACTGCTCGCGGGGCAGGCGAATTATGGCAATTACTACGCCGCCATGCGCGGGCTGGAAGCGTCTGCCAACATCATCGACAGCCCAACGTTCAACCTCGGCCCGGTACTGCGCTTCCGCTTCGGGCGCGATGACGGCATCGACAACACCACGCTGGCGCGCCTGCGCCCCATCAATGACGCGCTGGAGGCTGGCCTCTTCGCCAGCTACCGCATCCCCAACGTCTATAAACCCGGCGACGGTTACGAGCTGCGCACCACGCTGGTGCAGGACATCACCGGCAGCCATGACGGCTTCCTCTGGAGCGCCTCGCTCGGCTATGACGTGCCCCTCTCGCAGAAACTGAGGCTGGGCGGCGGGGTGAGCACCAGCTACGCCAGCGGCCATTACATGCAGAGCTATTTCAGCATCGATGCCGATAACAGCCTGCGCAGCGGCCTGCCTGTCTATGAGGCGAAAGCAGGCTTCAACGATGTGGGGGCCAGCTTGCGGGCCAATTACGCCTTCAATCAGCGCTGGGGCGTCATCGGCATTGTCGGCGCCTCACGCTTCATCGGCGATGCGGCGGACAGCCCCATCGTCACGCAGGAAGGCTCCGACTATCAGGTGATCGGCGGCGCGGGCGTGTCGTACCGGTTCTGATAACTGCTGTCATCCTGCGCAGCCTGAAAGGCTGCGCAGGATCTTCTTCGTGATGCGGGTAGATTCCGGGCCCGCTAACGCGTCCTGGAATGACGAAGCGTCATTAACCTTGGCAGTAATAATAGGCGATGGTGCCGCCTTCGCCGGGCAGTTCGTTCAGCAGCACGGCGGGACGGCCATAGCGCTCGCAGTGGGTACGGGCCAGGATATCCGCCTCGCGCAGCATGGATTGCGGGCCTTCATACTGCACCACCACGCCCTCGATATTGCCCGCCAGCACGCGCATGGGCGGCGTCTCGTCGCGCTTGAACGGGGAGCAGGCGGCGAGGGCGATAAGCAGGGTGAGGGAGACAGGCTTCATCATTGGCTTTATCCTTGTGTCGGGGCTATGGTGCGAAACGTGATGTAAATTACCCATACGCTTGTTTCGTGCAACGCCTTTCGCTCCGCCTTGATGCCTCCGCCGCCCGCCGTGTGACTGAGGGTCACCCGTGGCTGCTGGCGCGCGACCTGTCGCTGACCTCCGAGCTGGAACTCGCCGCGCCGGGCAGCCTGCTGGAACTCTACGACCCCAAAGGCAAGCCGCTGGGGCTGGCGACCTTCAACCCGCACAGCGTCATCATGGCCCGCCTGCTCAGCCGCCGCGCCGAGGATGTGCCGGATGCCGCGTGGTTTCATGCGCGCTTCGCCGCCGCCCTGCGCCAGCGCGAGGCGTGGTTCGATGTACCCTATTACCGGATGGTGCATTCGGAGGGCGACGGTCTGCCGGGCCTCATCATCGACCGTTTTGGCGAGGTGCTGGTGTTGCAGGCCAGCACGGCAGGGATGGAAGCGCTGCGGCCCGCCTGGCTGGAGGCGCTGCATAGGCTGCTCTCCCCCACCGCTATCGTGTTGCGCGGCGATACGCCTTCCCGCGCCCGCGAAGGATTGCCGCAGCACGTGGAAATACTCGGCGAGCTTCCCGCCACGCCGGTGGAGGTGTGGGAGCATGGCACCTGTTTCCTGGCCGATCTGGTGAGCGGGCAAAAGACGGGCTGGTTCTACGATCACCGCGAGAACCGCCGCCGCATGGCACAGCACTGTGCGGGCAGGACGGCGCTCGATCTCTACAGCCATAGCGGCGGCTTCGGCCTGCCCGCCGCACGTACCGGGGCCGCGCGTGTCACGATGGTCGACAGCTCCGCCCTGGCGCTGGGACTTGCCCATCAGGCCGCCGCGCGCAACGGTGTGGCGGAGCGCTGCGAAACCGTGGAGGCGGATATCTTCCAGCTGCTTCCGCGCTGGCGCGAGGAAGGGCGGCGTTTCGACGTGGTGATGGCTGATCCCCCCGCCTTCATCAAGGAGCGCCGTCACAAGGCATCAGGGCTGAAAGGCTATGAGAAGCTCACCCAAGGCGCGGCGGCATTGGTGGCGGAGGGCGGGCTGTTCTTCATCGCCTCCTGCTCGCACCATGCGGATGCCTCTTCGTTCCGGCAGGCGGTGGAGGCAGGCCTGCGCAAGGCGGGGCGGCAGGCGCAACTGGTGGAGAAAGGGGGCGCCGACCGCGACCACCCGGTGCATCCGAAACTGCCGGAGAACCGCTATCTGAAATCGCTGCTGTACCGGATGGAAGCGTAGGCGCTTCCAGAACCCGGCACGCGTTACGGACGCGCGCCCTCCAGCGCGAGGTAATGCTGGAGCTTGGCCTGCAGCTCTTCCGGCTGGAAGGGTTTGGCGATGTAATCATTCATGCCCGCCTCGAAGCATTTCTCGCGGTCACCCACCAGCGCGTGGGCGGTCATGCCGATGACCGGCAGCGGGCGGCGCGACTCGGCCACCTCCAACGCGCGCAGGCGGCGCGTAGCCTCGAAGCCGTCCAGCACCGGCATCTGCACATCCATCAGCACGAGGTGATAGGGTCCGCCCTGCTGCAGCCGCTCCAGCGCTTCGGCACCGTGGCTGGCCACGTCATAGGCATAGCCGAATTCCTCCAGCAGCGAGGTGGCCACCAGCACGTTGGCCGGATAATCCTCCACCAGCAGGATGCGCGCGCTGTGCAGGGTGGCGGCCATGGGCGCAACAGTATCGTGCGTGCGGTCTTCCTGCACGCCGTGCGTCGGCAGGGTCAGCGTCAGGGTGAAACAGGAGCCCTGCCCGAGCACGCTCTCCAGCGTAATGGTGCCGCCCATCGCCTCGATCAGGCTTTTTGAGATGGAAAGCCCGAGCCCGGTGCCACCGAATTTGCGGGTGATGGAGGAATCGGCCTGCGTGAATTTCTGGAAAATGCTCTCCCGCTGGTCGGGGTGGATGCCGACACCCGTATCACTCACGCGAATGATATAGCGCGTCTGGTCCGCCTGCGGATGCTGGCACGCTACGTCCAGTTGGACCTCGCCCCGCTCGGTGAACTTCACTGCATTGCTGGCGAGGTTCATCAGCACCTGCTTGACGCGCAGCGGGTCGCCCACCACCATCTCCTGCGCGCATTGGTAATGGGCATGAAGCTGCAGGCCTTTTTCCTGCGCCTTGAAACCCTGCACCCGCGCCACCTCCTCGACAATGTCGCGCATGTTGAAGGGAATGGTTTCCAGTGTGAACTGTTCACTCTCGATCTTGGAGATATCGAGAAGGTCATTGATCAGGTCCATCAGCTGGCGTGAGCTGACTTTCAGCGTTTCAATAAAATTCGCCAGCTGCTCCGGCTTGATCCGGGGATTGTCAAGCAGGCTGGTGAGGCCGACGATGGCGTTCATCGGGGTACGGATTTCGTGGCTCATATTGGCGAGGAATTCCGACTTGGCGCGGTTGGCGCGCTCGGCCTGCTCCTTGGCCTCGATAAGCGCGGCCTCGGTAGCACGCCAGTAAGTGACATCCATCTGCGCCACGACACCCGCGACAATCTGACCTGCCGCATCGCGCACCGGAGCAGCATTATTCAGAAAAAAGCGCCGCTCTTTGTTGTCGAAGCGCTGGCATTCAATCAGTTCACCCTTAACCACTTCGCCTGTGAGCAGCGCGCGCGACATCGCCCACTCCTCAGCCTTCACTCGCTCGCCCGTATCAGGCCACCAGCCAAGCCACTCCCCGTATTCCTGCCAGTTTCGTGTTTCCGGAGGAAAGCCCCACAGCTCACGATTGGCGACGTTATCCCGTTCAATCGCTCCCTTGGCATCGGCAATAATAACCCCAATGGGCAAAGCATCGAGTACGGCTGAGAGTTTCGCCTCATTCGCGCGGGCGAGGCTTTCCGCCTCGCGCTGGGCCGTCACGTCATACTGCGTGATGATCATGCGCAAGGGAGTGCCGGTCTGCGGATCACGCTCGACCTCGCCGCGCGCCTTGATCCAGTGCACGGAGCCATCCAAAGGCCAGATGACGCGCATCTCTGATTCATACATGTCTGCTTTGCCGGAGAGCGCGTCTGTCAAATCCTGGTCTGCCCGCTCGCAGTCATCGGGATGCACGCGCGCCTTCCATTCCTCGCGGGTCTCGCCCCTGCAGCCGGCAGGCAGTCCATGCAATTCCAAGTATTCGGGTGTATACTCGGCCTTGCCGGTGGTGAGGTCATAGACGAAGCTTGCGATGCGCCCGATCTGCTGGGCACGGCGCAGCGCCGCCTCAGCCTCGCGCTGCTCGGTGATGTCGGTGTTGGTGCCAAACCAGCGGATGATCTGCCCGGCATAATTGCGGATGGGGAAGGCGCGCGAGAGGAACCAGCGGAACACCCCGTCATGGCGTCGCAGCGGGAAGATTTCATCCCATGGCGTGCCTGCCGCCAGCGCGGCTCTCCAGCTTTCCACCACACGCGGCAACTCTGCCGGGTCATGCACCTTCTCCCAACCCCAGCCTTCCATCTCGATGAAGCTGGTGCCCGTAAAATCGTACCAGCGTTGATTGTACCAGTCGATATGGCCGGAGGGATCGCACATCCAGGCGAGTTGCGGGATGCAATCGGCCATGGTCTGGAATTGGGCATCACGCTCTGCCAGCACCTGCGCGATGCGCTTCTGCTCCGTCATATCCAGGATGAAGGCGACCGATTCCTCGCCTTTCTCGCCGAACAGCGCATACCCGACCATGATGGGCACACGTGAGCCGTCCTTGCGGAAATACTCCTTCTCATAGGGCGTGCAGACGCCTTTCTTCAGCGCTTCCGCCACATGATTTTCATCGACCGGCAGCCACTCCGGCGGGGTGATGTCGGTCCAGCGCACCTGCCCGGCCTCCACCTCTTCCCGGCTGTAGCCGATCATGTCGCGCAGGGCTTGGTTGGCGAGCTTGATGTTGCCATGCACATCGCCATGCAGGATGCCGATGGGACTGGCCTCGATCATGGTGCGGAAGCGCAACTCGTTAGCCCGGAGCGCCTCCAGCGCCTCCACACGGTCGGTGATGTCCACCGTATTGCCGACGATGCGCCGCAGGTTTCCCTCGGCATCGCGCACGATGCGCCCACGATCCCACACCCAGATATAATGGCCGTCGCGGTGGCGGACGCGGTACTCATGGCTGAACAGTTCGTCCCCTTGCTCCACCGCGTCTGTCAGCGCCTTCACCACGCGCTCCTGGTCAACGGGATGCAAAAGCCCGCGCCAGCCGCCCACCGATGGGTCGAGTTCCGCCGGCTCATAGCCAAGGATTTGCCGCGTGCGCGCACTGCGCCACACGGCGTTGCTGGCGACATCCCAGTCATAGATGAGGCCATTGGAGGCCTCCGCCGCCAGCCGGAAGCGTTCCTCGCTCAGGCGGCGCTCCTGCTCCACGCGCAGCCGCTCCTTCGCGGTGGCAATGAGATGGCTGAGTGCCTCGATGAAGTGGAGTTCCTTGTCCGTGAATGCATCCTTGGTGCGCGAGGCGAAGGTAAGCGTGCCGATGACGACGTCCCCGGCCATCAGCGGCTGGCAGGCATAGGCACGCACACCGAGCTGGCGGGGGATGGCGACCAGTGGATCCTCGCTGCGCTGCAGGTCGAACACGATCTGCGGCTGCCGCAGCAACGCCGTGGTGCCGCAAAGCGACTCACCAAATTCCAGCCGCCGGAAGGAAGGCTGCAATTCCCCCGGAACGCCGCCATAGACGTCGAGGCTTAGAAAAGGCTCTCCCGTGGGTTCATAGCGCACCATGTAGTTAAAGAAGAGATCGCAGCCGAGATAGCCGGAGGCCCGCTCGAAGACGGCCTGCACCATGGCGTTGGGGTCGGTGGCCGCCAGCAGGTCGGCCGCCGCGTCGGCCAGCAGGCGTAGGCCGAACCTGTGGGGCGGCATTTCCTCCTGCGGTACTCTCTCCGCGCTATCCCTGAAACCCGCCAGATTCATGTATCCCCGCGAGCGTCCGCCTGTAAGATGCGGGTCCCACGCCTTTTTTATGGGAATTTTATATCCCATTGATATTTCACAACTTGGTGGGTTATAGCCAAAAGCAGTTCTGGCTGCAACGACTTCCTTCGCCGTGCGTTTTCCAAGCCCGTGCGCTATAGTGGCAAAAATCACGAAAGGCCTTGCCCATGTCCGCCCTGCTGCAATCGATGGCACCCAAACTCCAGTTCAAGCCCCGCTACGACCATTACATCGGCGGCCAGTTCACGCCCCCGGCGGGTGGCGAGTATTTCGCCAACCTCACCCCCATCACCGGCCAGAATTACTGCGAGGCGGCGCGCGGCACCGCGGAGGACATCGAGCGCGCGCTGGACGCCGCCCATGCCGCCCGCCCCGCATGGGCTCGCACCTCCCCCGCCGAGCGGGCAGCACTCCTGCTGAAAATCGCCGACCGCATGGAAGCCAACCTCGAGCGTCTGGCGCTGGCCGAATCCTTCGACAAGGGCAAGCCCCTCCGCGAGGCGACCTTCGCCGATCTCCCGCTCGCCATCGATCAGTTCCGCTATTTCGCCTCCGCCATCCGCACGCAGGAGGGCGGCCTCTCCGAGATCGACCATGACACGGTGGCCTACCATTTCCATGAGCCGCTCGGCGTGGTCGGGCAGATCATCCCGTGGAACTTCCCGCTGCTGATGGCGGCGTGGAAGCTCGCCCCGGCGCTGGCGGCGGGCAATTGCGTGGTGCTGAAGCCCGCCGAGCAGACGCCGGTCTCCATCATGGTGCTCCTCGAAATCATCGGCGACCTGATTCCCCCCGGCGTGGTGAACGTGGTGCATGGCTTCGGGCTGGAGGCGGGCAAGCCGCTGGCGGAATCGCCGCGCATCGCCAAGATCGCCTTCACCGGCGAGACCTCCACCGGCAGCCTCATCATGGGCTACGCGGCGAAGAACATCATCCCCGTGACGCTGGAGCTGGGCGGCAAGTCGCCGAGCATCATCTTCCCCGACATCATGGCCCGCGACGATGACCTGCTCGACAAGGCGCTGGAGGGCTTCGCCATGTTCGCGCTCAATCAGGGCGAGGCCTGCACCTGCCCGTCGCGCGTGCTGGTGCACCGCTCCATCCGCGACGAATTCATGGAAAAGGCCATCGCTCGGGTGAAGAAGATGACGGTCGGCAACCCGCTGGAGATGGGCACGATGGTCGGCGCGCATGCCTCGCAGGAGCAGCTGGACAAGATCCTCCGCTACATCGATATCGGCCGCACCGAGGGCGCGACGCTGCTCACCGGCGGCGGCCGCGCCGCACAGACGGGCGAGCTGGCGGGCGGCTATTACGTGCAGCCCACCGTCTTTGCGGGCGACAACGCCATGCGCATCTTCCAGGAGGAGATTTTCGGCCCCGTCACGGCGGTGACCACCTTCGACGACGCGGAGGAGGCCTTAGCGATCGCCAATGATTCCCCCTACGGCTTAGCGGCGGCGGTCTGGAGCCGCGACGTCACGACCGCGTACCGCGCCGCGCGCGGCTTAGAGGCGGGCCGCGTCTGGGTGAACTGCTACCACCTCTACCCCGCCCACGCCGCCTTCGGCGGCTACAAGAAATCCGGCATCGGCCGAGAGACGCACAAGATGATGCTGGAGCACTATCAGCAGACGAAGTGTGTGCTAACGAGCTACTCGGAAAAGGCGATGGGGTTTTTTTGATGTTCACAATTTGTGAATGTTGTTGACAGTCTGTGAACAGGCTGCTAAACATTACCCTACTGTTGAATGACGTGGAAAAAGTCATCCCCGTATGGGCTTTTAAGCTCGAGAGTTTAATTAACTCTTGCCTTAAGGGCGGCTATTGGTCTCCGGGATTCTCCGGGTGGTTCACTAAGTCGGCCTGGCATTGTTCCATTAAGAT
>DBAY01000041.1 GCA_002291925.1 Alphaproteobacteria bacterium UBA998
CCTACGCGCGCTGCGGGATCATTGTCAACGTCACCCCGCTGGAGCCGGAGTGGGAAGGCCATGTCACGCTGGAATTTTCCAATACCACGCCGCTTCCGGCGAAAATCTATGCCAATGAAGGGGCCTGCCAGTTCCTCTTCCTCAAGGCGGACTCGCCCTGCGACATCTCCTACGGTGACCGCAAGGGTAAGTACATGCACCAGAAGGGCGTGACGCTTCCCCGCGTCGAGAAGGCGTAATTCATGGACAAGATTCGTATTCGCGGCGGGCAGCCGCTGTTTGGCCGTATCCCCATCAGCGGGGCAAAGAACGCCGCCTTGCCGCTGATGTGCGCCGCCCTGCTCACCGATCAGCCGCTCATCCTCACCAACGTGCCCTACCTCGCCGATGTGGTGACCATGGGCAAGCTACTCGGCCAGCTCGGCGTGACGCTGCAGTTCGATGACAGCCCGGTGGCCGCCAATGGCCGACGCCTGAAAATGCAGGCCGACGCCATTACCAGCTACACCGCGCCCTATGACCATGTCCGCACCATGCGCGCCTCGGTACTGGTGCTGGGGCCGCTGCTCGCCCGCTTCGGCGAGGCGCATGTCTCACTGCCCGGCGGCTGCGCCATCGGCACGCGGCCGATTGATCTGCATTTGAAGGCGCTGGAGGAACTCGGGGCCACGATCACCCTTGGCGAGGGCTATGTCCACGCGACGGTGAAAGGTCGCCTGAAGGGGGCTGCTATCCGTTTTGATAAGGTGTCGGTGGGTGCGACGGAAAACGCGCTGATGGCCGCCTGCCTGGCGGAGGGCGAGACCATCCTGGATAACGCTGCTTGCGAGCCGGAGATCACCGACCTGGCCCATTGCCTCATCAGCATGGGGGCAAAGATTGAAGGCCTCGGCACCACGCGCCTGGTGGTGACGGGCGTGGCTAAGCTGAAGGGGACGACCCACCGTGTTGTCTCTGACCGCATCGAGGCGGGGACCTACGCCGCTTGCGCCGCCATCACCGGCGGGGAGGTGGAGCTGCTCGGTGCGGAGCCGGAGATCATGCAGGCGACGCTGCACAAGTTCGAGGAAGCCGGACTGACCTGGAAGAAAACCGCCGACGGCCTCACGGTTGGCCGCGCCAGCGGGCCGCTCTGCGGGGTGGACGTGCAGACCCAGCCCTATCCCGGCTTCGCCACCGACATGCAGGCCCAGTTCATGGCGCTGATGACCATGGCCGACGGCGCGGCGATGATCACCGAGACCATTTTCGAAAACCGCTTCATGCACGCGCCCGAGCTGGCCCGCATGGGCGCCAACATCACCGTCCACGGCCACTCCGCCCTGGTGCGCGGCACGAGCAAACTCAAAGGCGCCGAAGTCATGGCCACCGATCTGCGCGCCTCCGTCGCCATGGTCATCGCCGCACTGGCGGCCGAAGGCGAGACGGTCATTCACCGCGTCTATCACCTCGACCGCGGCTATGAAGCACTGGAAGAGAAGCTGCGGGCCTGTGGCGCGGAGGTGGAGCGGGTGGGGTAGTAACTAAAAATTAATGGGCATTCGTTAAAGTTCTTATAAAACATGGGCTTTATATGCGGATCCCAAATATACTCGGCGCTATATTTTTACTGATAGCTTACCCTTGCTTTGCTGTGCCACTGATTCCCCTGACTGGGAGAGTGGTCGATGAGGCAGGTATTCTCTCCAGCGAAACAAAGAATCTTCTCGCCCTAAACGCAGAGCTAACTGAAAAGAATACAGGTCATCAGGCTGTTATTGTTACCGTTCGTTCCCTGCATGGACAAACGATTGAAGATTTTACGCGTACTTTAGGCAACGAATGGGGGATAGGAGCGGCAGGAAAAAATGATGGAATCATTCTCCTTGTCGCTACACAGGATAAGAAGGTACGCATTGAGGTAGGTGCGGGCTTGAAGCCGATCATCACAGATGCTGTGAGCCATAAAATAATCGCTGATATGGTTGCTGCCTTTGAGGATGGCGAATTTGAAGAAGGAATTTCTGATGGAGCGCTAAAAATCTTTAGGGTTCTGGAAGGAAAAGAGGCAGACCTTAATATCTTAGAATATGTGTTTTACATGCTGATAGGTTTGCTGTGTTTACCAATTTATTTCATCGGTAGGTACTTCGGCTTTTTTTTTTCCGATGACAAAGATTTTTCTGGTGCGGGGGGAAGTTTTAGCGGCGAGGGCGTTACCGGGAGCTGGGGTGGCGGAGACTTTGGCGGGGCCGATGATTAAAGAATCTAGTGTTTACTCACTCTTCCTGCCATAACGCCTGCATGAGAACACCATTGTCATTGCCGTGCCCAAGGGGCGGATTTTCGAGGAAATGAACAAGATGTCTGTGCGTATCGAAGCCTAATGCTTTAAGTCCCGGTAAAAATTTTCATGCGGCCCGAGAGCCAGAAGCAAGAGTAGGTTTTTTGACGTGTTTGTTTGATAGGCAAGCAAGACTGTCTGGTTGTGCAGGCGAAATTTATGAACGCGCACCCCCGCGAGATCGCCGATCTTTGCTTCCCCTAATTCGGGGTCCGCAAGAATGGATTTGATCGCGTCATCAACCAACCGACGCTCTTGCGGAGGCAGTTTCTTATACGCCCGCTTGAAGGCTGAAAACTGAAGGATTTGCATTAGTCATCGCGCCCGAACTCGAAGGGTTCGGGGGTTTCATTCCGCGACGCGAGAATATCCATAATGAATTGATACGGCAAATCAGGGTTTTGTTCCACCAGTCGGCCAATGCGGGACCAGTGCTCGATTTGCTTCGGCACGGAACGGTGCTGAAGGGCGGCGATGCGCTTGGCTTCGCTGACCAGCTCATCCGAAAGCTTAACCGTATGGGACATATTGACTCCTATGAAAACAATATACAACTTTTAGGAACCTTAGGCAACCTTTAGCGGCATTGCCCCGTATTGCAAACCGTGCCATAACGCCCCTCATGAGAAACACCATCGTCATCGCCGTGCCCAAGGGGCGGATTTTTGAGGAGCTGGAGCCGCTGCTCGACCAGATCGACATCACGCCGGAGCCGGCGTTTTTCGATGAGCGCTCGCGGCAGCTGCAGTTCAAGACCAACCATGCGGACATCGAGTTCATCCGCGTGCGCAGCTTCGATGTGGCGACGTTTGTCGCCTTTGGCGCGGCGGATTTGGGCGTGGCGGGCAGCGACGTGTTGATGGAGTTTGATTATCCCGACCTCTACGCGCCTGTGGACCTCAATATCGGCCATTGCCGCCTGTCCGTGGCGGAGCCGGCGGCGCTGGCCGCCACCGATGATCCGTCGCGCTGGAGCCATGTGCGCATCGCCACCAAATACCCGCACGTGACGAAGGAGCATTTCGCACGGCGCGGCGTGCAGGCGGAATGCATCAAGCTCAACGGCGCGATGGAGCTGGCCCCGACGCTGGGGCTCTCCGAGCGCATCGTCGACCTTGTCTCCTCCGGCGCGACGCTGAAAGCCAACGGACTGGTAGAGGTGGAGGTGATCGCGGAGATTTCCTCCCGGCTGATCGTCAACCGTACGGTTTACAAGACGCGCGGTGAGAAAGTGGCCCGGCTGATTGAGGCGTTTTCGGATGCCGTGAAGGCGCGGGCGGCTTAGGGCCATGGGCGAGCGGCTCGGGCGTGCGGCGGAGTTGGTGCTGGGCGAGGTGCTGCTCAAGGAGCGCATGGTGCGCGGCTTCAGCCGCATGGAGATCGGCAGGAAGATCAATAAAAAAGAACAGGAAGTCGGCAAGTTTGAGGCGGGCGAGTTCATCCCGCTGCCGGTACTCGAAGCCTATGCCGAAGCGCTGGGCGAGCCGATTCAGAAGAAGATCATCCGCCGTATTTCCTTTCTCCGCAAGCTGGAGATTGAAACGAAGCAAGAGCAGAGCGAGCTGATCGAGATTTATCAAAGGCTTTTTGAAGAGTAATGCGTCATCCTCGGGCCTGCCCCCAGGATGACGAGCATGGGATGGTTATGGTCATTCCCCCGAAAGTGAGAATCTCGCGCGATGACTTTTGGATTCCCGCTTTCGCGGGCGCAGCATTTCGGTTAATAAGGGGCCCTATGACAACTTTTCTTTCCGCCTCCGAAACAACTTTCGATGCCGCGCTCGACGAGCTGCTGGCCCGCCGCGCCGGCGAGGGCACCAGCGTGGGCGAGACCGTCGGGGCGATTCTCTCTGAGGTGCGCCGCCGCGGCGATGCCGCGCTGATCGACTATACCGCGCAGTTCGACAAGCTGAGCCTCACCGCGCAAACCCTGCGTTTTTCTGAGCAGGAGCGCGTCGCCATCGAGGCAGAGTGCCCGGCAGATGTGCGGGAGGCGCTGAGCCTGGCGGCGGCGCGCATCCGTGCGTTCCATGCGCGCCAGAAGCCACAGGACATCGACTATGTGGATGACATCGGCGTGCGTCTGGGCATGCGCTGGAGCGCGGTCGATGCGGTGGGCATGTATGTCCCCGGCGGGCGGGCGGCGTATCCCTCCTCAGTGCTGATGAACGCAATTCCGGCGCAGGTGGCCGGGGTGCGGCGGCTGGTCATGGTGGTGCCTACCCCCGGCGGCGAGGTGAATCCGGCCATTCTGGTCGCGGCGCGGCTGGCCGGTGTGCATGAAATTTACCGCATCGGCGGCGCGCAGGCCGTGGCCGCTCTGGCATACGGGACGGAAACGATTGCCCCGGTGCAGCTGATTGTCGGCCCCGGTAATGCCTATGTGGCGGAAGCCAAGCGCCGCGTCTTCGGCAAGGTGGGTATTGATATGATCGCCGGACCGTCAGAGATTCTGGTGGTGGCCGACCGTGAGACGCCCGCTGCCTGGGTAGCCGCCGATCTGCTGAGCCAGGCGGAGCATGACCCGGACGCGCAATCCATCCTGATCACCGATGACCATGCCCATGCCGAAGCGGTCATGGATGCCGTCGCCAAGGCGCTGGAGACACTTCCCAAGCGGCAGATTGCTGAAGCCTCGTGGCGCGATTACGGTGGTGTGATTGTGGTGCAGGAGATGTATTCCGAGCGCACGGCGGCCATCATCAACCGCATTGCGCCGGAGCATCTGGAGCTGGCGGTGGCAGATCCGCAGCGCCTGCTGCCGATGATCCGCCATGCCGGGGCTATTTTCCTTGGCCGCCACACGCCGGAAGCCATCGGCGATTACATCGCCGGGCCAAGCCATGTGCTGCCCACCATGCAGACGGCGGCCTTCTCTTCGGGCCTTTCCGTGTACTCCTTCATGAAAAAAAGCTCGCTCATTGGCTGCTCGCCGGAGGCCTTCACGGCCCTTGCCGCACCCACCGCCCTGCTCGCCGATACGGAAGGCTTGGGTGCGCACGCGCTTTCTGTTAGGGTGCGCTCCAGCCTATGAGCCAGACCGAACATATTGCCCGCCTGACGCTGGATGAAGGCAACGTGATCCGCCGTAAACCGGAGGTGGAGCAGGAGCGCGAAGTGGCGCTCGCCGACATTCTGAAGGAAAATTACTTTGCTCCCGCCGGGCTGAATAAAGGCCCGTACGAGGTGGTGCTCGGCACCAGCGAGAACCGCATGATGTTCCGCATCACCTCGCCCCAGATGGAAGGCGAGGAGGTCGTCACGCTGAACGTAACGCCGTTCCGCAGCATCATCCGCGATTATTTCATCATTTGCGAAAGCTACTTTGCCGCTATCAAAAGCAGCGATCCTTACCGCGTGGAGGCCATCGATATGGGCCGCCGCGGTATCCATAACGAAGGCTCGGATCTTCTTCGCAAGTTATTGAATGATAAGATTCAAGTTGATTTTTCTACTGCACGCAGACTCTTTACGCTGATTTGTGTGCTGCATATTAAGTAGCATGCTGCTGTGCATTTGCGCGGTTTCACTTGTTTTCTGAGTGTGTTTCGTCTAGAGAAGCCCCACTATGGCGAAAGAAGAACTGATTGAATTTCCGGGCGAGGTGGTTGAAGTGCTGCCGAACGCCATGTTCCGCGTGAAGCTGGAGAACGGTCACGAATTGTTGGCCCATACTTCCGGCCGCATGCGCAAGAACCGCATTCGCGTCTTGGCGGGTGACAAGGTGAATGTCGAGATGACGCCCTACGACCTCACCAAGGGCCGCATTACATTCCGCCATAAGTAAGCTTATTTTTCGCACTTTGCGTTCTCTGGCTGGACGCCGGAGGGTGAGCCGTGTAAGCCGTGCACTATGCTCTCCCCCGATATGATCGGCATGGCCGCGGGCCTGCTTACCACCCTCTCCTTTGTGCCGCAGGCGGTACGGGTGCTGCGCACACGCGACACCCGTTCCATATCGCTGGCCATGTATAGTATCTTCACGCTTGGAGTGGTGCTGTGGTTTTGCTATGGCCTGGCGATTGGAAGCTGGCCGATCATCATCAATAACATCATCACCTTTGCGTTGGCGGCGCTGATCCTTGTGTGCAAGCTGCGCGAACGCTAGGTTGCTTCCTATGACCCTGATTCTTGCCTCCGCGTCCCCCCGACGGCTTTCCCTGCTTGCACAGGCAGGCATCACGCCCGATCAGGTGGCGGCGGCGGATATTGATGAAACCCCACTTCCCCGTGAGCTGCCAACGGCCTATGTCGCCCGTCTCGCGTGTGAAAAGGCGCGTGCGGTGGCCGTGCAGTATCCGCATGCAGTGGTGCTGGCAGCGGATACCACCGTGGCTGTCGGGCGGCGTATTCTCGGCAAGCCGGAGCATGCAGACGAGGCCCAGCGATTCCTTCGCCTGCTATCCGGGCGCCGGCACCGCGTGCATACCGGTATCTGCGTAGTGAGGGACGGGTGCGTCCGCCAGCGTACCGTGACGACACAGGTCCAGTTCAAGCCATTTAGCGAGTCAGAGATCGCGGCATACCTTGCCACTGGTGAATGGCAGGGGGTGGCAGGCGGCTACCGGATTCAGGGCATGGCAGAGCGCTATATTGTGGCGATTCACGGCTCCTACAGCAACGTGGTGGGGCTGCCGCTGCGCGAGACCTGCCAGCTGCTTGAATCGGCGAGGTGAACGCTCATTCCTAATGCACTGGCGTGCCGCCCGGCACCAGCCCGCCCAGGGGACGGCCACCGAGGATATGCACGTGGAAATGCGGCACGGTTTGCGACGCATCGGCACCGTGGTTAGTAATCAGCCGGTAGCCGGTCTGGTCCACGCCGAGCTTCACGGCCACCTGCTGCACGCGGCGGAAAAAACCGCTGATCCCTTGCGCGCCCGCTTTCTGCGCGAAATCGTCAAACGACACGTAGCCGCCTTTGGGAATGACCAGCACATGCACCGGCGCAGCGGGGTGCAGATCATGAAAGGCGAGCACCTGGTCATCTTCATAGACGGTGTTATTGGGGATCTCGCCGCGCAGGATTTTGGCAAAGACATTGTCGGGATCATAGCTCATGGGGTTACTCCACCCGGCATGCTTCGGCGAAGTCCAGCCGCGGGCTGCGCGGGTAGAGCTTCTCAGGCGTGCCGTAGCCAAGGTTGCACAGGAAGTTGGTACGGATGGAGGTACCTGCAAAGAACGCCTCATCCAGTTTTTTTGCATCAAAGCCGCTCATCGGGCCGCAATCCAGGCCAAGCGCGCGGGCAGCCAGAATAAGATAACCGCCTTGCAGGCTGCTGTTGCGAAACGCGGTGTCATGGATTTTCTGCGGCTGCCCGGCAAACCAGGCGCGTGCATCCGCATGCGGAAACAGTTGCGGCAGCTTTTCATAAAATTCCATATCCATGCCGATGATGACATTCACCGGAGCGGCCATGGTTTTCTCCACATTGCCTGCATCAAGGCAGGGGCGCAGTTTTTCCTTCCCCTCCTGGGAGGTCACAAAGACGAAACGCGCTGGGGAGCAATTGGCCGAGGTGGGGCCCATTTTCACCAGATCATAGAGCTCTCTCAGAAGGGCAGGCTCCACCCGGCGGTCCTGCCAGTGGTAATGCGTACGAGCCTCACGGAATAGCGTATCAAGGGTGGCGGTCGGAAGTGGGGACATGGGCATTTCTCCGGTAAGCTGAACGATCAAGCTAATGCCGCTGCGCGAAAAAACAATACGCTTAGGCGGGACGGTTTTTCTTTTCGGTGAGGCCAGAGACCTGCTTGCGGCGGCTCAGCTCGGTGGCGAGCTCCTCCGGCGTCACGCCGGCTTCTTCCCATAGCACCAGCAGGTGGAAGAGCAGATCGGCGCTCTCAGAGACCAGTTCGGCTTTCTCGCCACGCATGGCGGCGATCACTACCTCAACCGCTTCTTCGCCCACTTTCTGCGCCATTTTCTTGCGGCCCTTGCGGAACAGCTTGGCGATGTAGGACTCTTCCGGGTCGGCGTAGCGACGCTCGGCAATGATGCCGCGAAGGTAGAGAAGGGTATCGGTGAGGACTTGCATGCTTCGTGTATGGCCTATTGGAGGGCGCACGTGCAATCAAAATTGCACCTTATGCCGATGACCGCTGTGCTTAAACGGCTGCAGGCCGGACCGGAATGCCCTCAGCGGCCAGTGCATCTTTCACCTGCGGAATGGTGAAGGTGCCAAAATGGAAGACTGAGGCGGCGAGCAGCGCTGAGGCATGGCCCTCGCGGAAGCCTTGCGCGAAATGTTCCAGCGCGCCCACGCCTCCTGAGGCAATTACCGGGATGTGCACTGCATCCGAAATGGCGCGTGTCATAGCGACATCAAAGCCGATGCCGGTGCCGTCGCGGTCCATGGAGGTGAGCAGGATTTCCCCTGCCCCATACGCTTCCATGCGCTGCGCCCAGGCCACGGCATCCAGCCCGGTCGGGTTGCGCCCGCCATGGGTGAAGATTTCGTAGCGATGGCTTTGCCCCTGCTCTGCGCTCGAGAGCGTGTCAACTTTCCGCGCGTCAATGGCCACCACGATGCATTGCGCGCCAAATTTTTCGGCGGCTTCGCGCACGAATTCCGGACGCTTCACCGCCGCCGTATTGATCGATACCTTGTCCGCCCCGGCGAGCAGCAATTGCCGGATGTCCTCCAGCTCGCGCACTCCGCCGCCCACGGTAAAGGGCAGGGTGCATACCTCGGCGACCCGGCGCACCATGTCATAGAGCGTGCCGCGCCCTTCATGGCTGGCGGAAATATCGAGGAAGCACAGCTCGTCCGCCCCTTGCGCGTCATAGAGCTTCGCCTGCTCCACCGGATCCCCCGCATCGCGTAGATTGACGAAATTGACGCCCTTGACCACACGGCCATCCTTGATGTCGAGGCAGGGGATGATACGGACTTTCAGCATGTCATTGCCCCTGCTCAAGAGGAAGCGATGCCTGGCGGCAGACCGGCTCACAGTCCGGACCGTTAGGTCGCACGGTGCGGTACTGCGGGCGCAGCGTTTGCGCCACCAGCGGAGCACCCTGCCGGGTGATCTCCACCGTAAGCTCTGATGGGAAATGCTCCAGGCGGATGGAGCCGAAGCCATGGCTATCCGGTGGCAGGGCGCAGCCGCTTTCCATGATCATGATCTTTGCATCGCTGCAGCGCAGGGCAGGGGTGCCACAGGCGGGCAGCGGCAGGCGGCCTTCGCAGGTGGCGTCCACGCCCTCCCCGCGGAAGGAAAAGCGGTAGGCGCCGGGCCGCCAGCGGAGCTCAGGGGAAATTCCCAGCATCAGCCCGTTTTCGCAGGCCATCATGGTGCAGGCGCGCATCGGTTGCGCCAGCGCCGGGGCGCTGAGGCTGAGCAGCAGGAGGAGAGCGATCACGCTTTTCATGCGGCGACTTTCAGCGCATCGGCCGGATTGATGGAGCCTTCATAGAGCGCGCGGCCAATGATGACGCCGTCCAGGCCAATGCCGGTATAGGCGCGCGCGGCGATCAGGTCTTCCAGCCGTGAAATGCCGCCGGAGAGAATCACCGGTGTAGAAATGGATTCGGCCAGCGCCACGGTCTCATCGAGGTTGGGGCCTTCCATCGCACCGTCGCGGCTGATGTCGGTGTAGATGATGGCGGCCACGCCTGCATCTTCAAACTGTTTGGCCAGGTCGGTGGCCAGCACGTCGGATTCCTCCGCCCAGCCTTCGACGGCGACGCGGCCATTTTTGGCGTCAATGCCGACGGCGACGCGGCCCGGAAAGCGTTTGCACGCATCCTTCACCAGCGCCGGGTCGCGCAGGGCGATGGTACCGAGAATCACTCGCGTGATGCCCGCGTCTAGCCATGCTTCCACCTGTGCCAGCGTGCGGATGCCCCCGCCGAGCTGGATGGGCAGCTGCACGGCGGCGCGGATGGCGCGCACCGCTTCCGCATTCACCGGCGCGCCTTTGAAGGCACCGTTAAGATCCACCAGATGGAGCCATTGAAACCCGGCTTCCTCAAAGCGCTGCGCCTGCGCGGCGGGGTCTTTGCCGAACACGGTGGCCTGTTTCATATCGCCGCGTAGCAGGCGCACGCACTGGCCGTCTTTCAGATCAATGGCGGGGTAGAGGTTCAGCATTGGATCACACCACGCTCGAGGGGGCTTCGAGCTTTTTATAGAAATAATGGCCGGCCACCATGCGGCCATTCACAAACTCATGGTAGGGCAGGATGCCCCAGCGCATATAGCCGGATTCCTCATAGAGATGGATCGCCGCGCTCTGCGTTTCGCGCACCGCCAGACGGATCACCGAGAATCCCTGATTCGCCGCCTCGCGCTCGGCCAGCTCCAGCAGCGCTTTGGCGAGGCCATGGCCCCGCGCCCAGGGCGCCACGAAATGCGACTCCAGCTGCACGGCGAAGTAGGAGGTCTCCTTGCTTTTGCTCGGGCGGACGATCTGCGCGGTGGCCGCCAGCGTACCGTCCAGCCAGCCGCCGAACAGCTGGCGCTCGGGCACCACCAGTACGCCTTTCCAGTAGGCTTCCAGCACCTCGCGCATGGGTGGGGTTAGCCAGTTGAAGCCTATGCCATCGGCAATGGCATCTTCGGTGGCCTGGCAGAGATTATGCAGGTCATCGCCGAAAAATTGGCTGAGGCGCTCAACGCGGATGTTCATGTCATCTCCAGGAAATTACGCAGCAGCACCTGCCCGGTCGCCTGGCTCTTTTCAGGGTGGAACTGCGTGCCGATCAGGTTATCGCGGCCGACGATGGCGGTGAGAGCCGTACCATACTCCGTGGTGGCGAGGCAATCCTCCGGCTTGGTGCATACCGCGTGGTAGCTATGTACGAAATACGCGTGATCGCCCTCACGCAGGCCGCGCAGGGCCGGATGACCGGCTTGGGTGAGGCGCAGCTCGTTCCAGCCCATATGCGGGATTTTCAGCCCCGGCGCCTCAATGCGGCGCACCTCACCGGGCAGCCAGCCGAGGCCCTGATGCGTGCCATGCTCCAGCCCGCGCTCAAACAGCATCTGCATGCCGACGCAGATGCCAAAGAATGGCACGCCCGCGCCGCGCACCCGTTTCTCCAGCGCCTCGATCATGCCCGGCACGGCCTGCAGACCGCGCATGCAATCGGCAAAAGCGCCGACACCCGGCAGCACGATGTGGGTGGCGTCATCGAGATCACGCGCCGAGGCGGTGACATGTAGTGTCCCATCCGGCGCGGCGCGGCGCAGCGCGGCGGCGGCGGAGTGCAGGTTGCCTGCACCGTAATCGATCAGGGCGATCCGCATGGCTATGCGGTGACGGTGCCTGCGGGCACCGGGCGAAGGCTGGCCGCAATATGGCCAAGGTGGCGGTCATAATAGCGGCGCTCGGCATCGAGCAGGCTGTCGGCGATGACCACATCGCTGATGACCCAGCCACGTTTTTCCAGCGTGTCACGGCGCAGATCATTCGCCGCCATGCCGATCATCAGGCGGATGCCGAGATCGAGAATGAAGGTGCTGGTGCGGCTGAGATCGGCGAAGGTGCTCGCCAGCTGCACGCATACCAGCAGGCCGAAAATGATAAAGGCCGGCAGCCAGATGCGGTGATAGAGCGCCCAGAAGATATGAAAGAAGAACGCATAGAAATTGAACCCCTCCGGCACAAAGACGGGGGATTCATACGGGCGGGCCTCGCGGGGGTTGAGGTGCACGCTGTACAGGCGGGTCAGCAAGCGCATGATGCTATCCCTTCAGGCTGCCTTTGGTTGAGGGGATGTCATCCGCCTTGCGCGGGTCAATCGCCAGCGCGTCACGCAGCGCCCGCGCCAGCCCTTTGAAGCAGGATTCCACGATGTGGTGGTTATTGATGCCGTAGAGGTTTTCCACATGCACCGTCGCGCCCGCCTGGAAGGCAAAGGCCTGGAACCATTCGCGGAATAGCTCGGAATCCATATCGCCCAGTTTCGGCTGGGTGAATTGCACCTTCCAGATGAGGTAAGGGCGGCCCGAGATATCGATCGACACGCGAGTGAGCGTTTCATCCATTGGAATATAGGCGTGGCCATAGCGCTGAATGCCGCGGCGCTCGCCCAATGCTTCCGCGACAGCCTGGCCCAGCGCAATGCCGGAATCCTCGGTCGTGTGGTGGGCGTCAATGTGCAGGTCACCCTTCGCCGTGAGGGTGATGTCCATCAGGCTGTGCCGAGAGAGCTGCTCAAGCATGTGATCGAGAAAGCCGATGCCAGTGGACACATTGTACGTGCCGCTGCCGTCCAGATTGACGGTGACCGAAATCTCGGTTTCCTTGGTTTTACGAGTGACCGTGGCAATACGCATAGGTTTGTGCTATCCTGAGAGTTGGGCGCACTATACGCAAAACACCCTAAGGAATAAACGGTTTTTTCCATGAAACGCTTTCTTTCACCACTGCTTGCCGCGTTTCTGCTGACTGCCTGTGGGGAGGGCCAAGAGTGGGGCCAGTGGTTTCCTGAAGAGCAGCAAGACCCGGATGAAGAGTTTTTCTGTGATTATTATGGAAATTGCCCTAAGCCCCGGTCAGAAAAATGCGACTTCTGGGGGCGTTGCGGCGCAGATGAGAAAGACCAGAGTATCTGGGGTCGTAAACAGACTCCCCCGCAGAACAATGTCTGGGGCTCCACCGAGAGCTGCGATTTTTATGGAAATTGTAGAAGCAGCCAATAAGACGTCTTTGTCTCTTTTCAAGGGCTAGCATTTCCCAAGTACGAGACTACATTGCCTGAATCATTCACGTTTCAGGAACCTTATGAGCGATTCCCCCTATCAGCCGATGCACGGTACCACTATCCTGACCCTGCGTAAGGGCGGCAAGGTCGTGGTGGCCGGCGACGGACAGGTCAGCCTTGGCCAGACCGTCATCAAATCCACTGCCCGCAAGGTCCGCTACTTGGCGGGTGAAAAGATCATCGCCGGGTTTGCCGGCTCCACGGCGGATGCGTTTACGTTGTTTGAACGGCTGGAAGCCAAGCTGGACAAGCATCCCGGCCAGCTGATGCGCGCTTGTGTGGAGCTGGCCAAAGACTGGCGCACCGACCGCTATCTGCGTCGCTTAGAGGCGATGATGATTGTGGCGGATAAGGATGTCTCGCTCATCCTCTCCGGCCTTGGCGATGTGCTGGAGCCGGAAGATGGCATTGCGGCGATCGGCTCTGGCGGTAACTACGCGCTCGCCGCCGCCCGCGCCCTCGCCGACCGTGACGATATGGATGCCGAAGCTGCCGCCCGCCGCGCCATGCAAATCGCGGGCGATATTTGCGTCTATACGAATCATCACGTCACCTTGCTTTCCCTCGATACCCAATAACCACGTCCTTCACGCCCGTGCGTGCGTGACGCATGAGAAGAGAAACCATGTCACACCTTACTCCCAAACAAATTGTTGCTGAACTTGACCGCTACATTGTTGGCCAGCAGGACGCGAAGCGCGCCGTGGCCATTGCCCTGCGTAACCGCTGGCGCCGCCAGCAGGTGGAGGGGCCGCTGCGCGACGAGATCGTGCCGAAAAACATCCTGATGATCGGCCCAACGGGCGTCGGCAAAACGGAAATTGCCCGTCGCTTAGCACGCCTGGCCGAAGCACCGTTTGTGAAGGTCGAGGCGACCAAGTTCACCGAGGTGGGCTATGTCGGCCGCGATGTGGAATCCATCCTGCGCGATTTGGTGGAGATCGCCATCAACCTGACGCGCGAAAAGCAGCACCGTGAGGTGCGCGAGAAGGCGGAAGCCGCGGCGGAGAACCGTCTGCTCGATGCGCTGGTGGGGGCCACGGCCTCCGCAGAGACACGGCGCAAATTCCGCGACATGCTGCATCAGGGCGAGCTGGAAGATAAAGAGGTGGAGGTCGAGGTGGCCGACACCGCCAGCCCCATGGCGAGCATGGATATTCCCGGCATGCCGGGCAGCCAGATCGGCATGATCAACCTCTCCGACATGCTCGGCAAGGCGTTTGGCGGCCGCACCAAGACGCGCCGTCTGAGCGTGGCCGCGGCGCGCCCGCTGCTGATTGCCGAGGAGTCGGAAAAACTGCTCGATCAGGACAAGCTGACGCAGGAGGCGCTGAAGCTGGCGGAGAATCACGGCATTGTGTTCATCGATGAGATCGACAAAATCTGCGCCCGCTCGGATGTGAAGGGGGGCGAGGTCAGCCGCGAAGGCGTGCAGCGCGACCTGCTGCCGCTGATCGAGGGTACCATCGTCAACACCAAGTATGGCCCGGTGAAATCCGATCATGTGCTCTTTATCGCCTCGGGGGCGTTCCATATGGCCAAGCCGTCCGATCTGTTGCCGGAGCTGCAGGGCCGCCTGCCCATCCGCGTGGAGCTGAACCCGCTTTCCGAGGATGATATGCTGCGCATCCTGACCGAGCCGGAATCCAGCCTGATGCGCCAGTACATCGCGCTGATGGGCACCGAAGGCGCGGAGGTATCGTTCACAGAGGACGGCTTGAAGGAGCTGGCCGCGCTGGCCACTAAGTTCAACCGCGAGGTGGAAAACATCGGCGCCCGCCGCCTGCACACCATCATGGAGCGCCTGATGGATGACATCAGCTACGACGCCCCGGAGCAGCCCGGGCTGCGCGTCACCATTGATGCCGCTTATGTGCGCGCCCGCATCGGCGAGATGGGCAAGCAGGTCGATCTGGCGAAGTTTATTTTGTAGGGTTTTTGGTTTGCCCCTGCTACGGGCTACTGCCCTCCGCAATAGGCGCCGCTTCGCGAGCTCATGGCTGACTCGGACATCCTGTCCTCGACTAACACATAGTGAGTGTCATTCCCGCGAAGGCGGGA
>DBAY01000046.1:0-7350 GCA_002291925.1 Alphaproteobacteria bacterium UBA998
CTATCTTAATGGGACAATGCCTAAGTTTTTATAAAAGTACTTGGATGTATTCTGCCAAAGGATTTTCCCTGATAGAATTATCCATTGTTCTTGTGATCATCGGATTGCTGGCAGGCGGAATTATGGCCGGGCAGGATATGGTGAAACAAGCCGAGATTCGTGGATTTATCACTCAAATCAACGAGTTCAGAACCGCCATAAACACCTTTAAAATCAAGTATGATGCCATGCCGGGAGATATGGGCAGTGCCACGCAGTACTAGGGCGTAGCGGCTGGCACGGGCCGTGACGCTACCTGTTATGAAACTAACTCAACTGGGTTGCAGACCACCTGTAACGGCAATGGAAACGGATATATCGATGCCCTAGGTGTCTGGGGTGTAGATGACTGGGTGGCCGCCGAACGCTACAGGTTTTGGCAACATCTTTCCAATGCAGGCCTGATAAAAGGCAATTTCAGCGGAAGGCGCGGACCGAATTTTGATGTTCATAGAATCCCCGGCGTTAATATACCGGAAACACCTCGCACTAGTCATGGTCTTGAGCCTTCGCACAAGCCCGTCAATACCAACCCTGCGCATGATTTTTCCAGTATTCTCGCACAGGATTTTCACGTGTTTGGTGTTGTTTCGAGTGGTTCGGTGGCCATGATGACGCCAGAGGAAATGTTTTCCATGGACCAAAAAATAGATGATGGAAAACCAGCATTTGGGATAGTCTATTCGCTCAAGAAAACCTCTACATAGGGACCAGGCTGCGCGACAACGGATGATCCCAAAACCGCTGCATACAGCACGAATAATAATTCTTATATTTGTAATCCTATTGTGCGTTTCTAGATTTTTCCGCGGATATCGCTGAGTCGCGCTATTATTAAATTCTGATTTCACTTCATCTTGCTCTTTTTCATTCCCGGATTAAGATTCATTTAATGATGTTCCTCCACCTTTCGCGCCCTGCCATGCTATGTGGCGCTCTGGCGGCCGCTCTGCTGGCGCTGCTGCAGCATGGCATCGTGGTGGGCGTGCTGGTGGTGCCGCTGCTGCCGCTGGCGGCGCTGGCCTGGGCAGGCTTCACGCAGGGGCTGGTGGGCTTAAGCGCGGCCACCCTCACCGCGCTGGCGCTGGGGGCGCTGTTGATCGGCCCCGGTGAGATGATGCTGATCCTGATTTTCCAGCTGTTTCCGGCGTGGCTGTTCTTCCGTGAATTGCTGAAAATGCGCCTGCATGGCGATGGAAGGGTGCAATGGATGCCGCCGGGCGGCGCCTTCGTGGCGGTGACGCTTTATGCCACCATCTTCTTCGCACTGCTCGGCCTGTTTGCCCCCGTGGCGCTCGCCGACATGCTGGCCATGCTGAGCGAAAGCTGGCAGCAGGCACTCTCCCGCATGGACCCGGCCACGCAGGCCGTCCTGCATGGGGATGGCGACATCTCGCACCTCGCACTGGCCTTTGGTGTGTGGATTCTGGCCGGCATGTGCTATGCGGCGGCCTGCCTCGGCAATCTCTTCGTGCTGGCGTTCCGCCGCTCGGTGCGTCCCTCGCTGGCGCTGCAGCCCTATGCGCCGCCGCCGGGTTTTTTCGCTGCCTTTCTGGTAGCGGGCGGGGTGTCGCTCATCGGGGGCGAGGGCGGGCTGCCGCGCCTCGGCCAGATGCTCAGCCTCATCCTGCTGCTGCCCTATTTCATCTCAGGCCTGAGCTTTATCCATGCGGGCTTGCGGCGCTGGCAGAACCCGGCGCTGTGGCTGTCCGGCTTTTACATCCTGATTGCCGCGACGCTGTGGCCGGCCCTGTTCATCGCGGCCTATGGCCTGATGCGCCAATGCCTGACGCTGCTTTCCGCCCGCCCGGCGGCGCGCTGAGGTTAAGCCCCGAAAATCCCTTGCCAAGCCTTTTTTTAGCGCGTATAACCCGCGTTCCAAAAACAAGAACAGGCTTTACGAGGCACCCATGGAAGTCATTCTGCTGGAACGTGTTGCCCGGCTCGGCGATGTCGGCGATGTTGTGAAGGTTCGCGATGGTTTTGGCCGGAATTTTCTGATTCCGCAGCAAAAAGCCAAGCGCGCAACCGAAGCAAACCGCAAGGAATTCGAAGCGCAGCGCGCGCAGCTGGAGAAACGCAACAAGGAAATGCGCGCTGCCGCTGAGAAGCGCGCCGCCGAACTCGGCAACCTCTCCGTGAAAGTGGTCCATCAGGCCAGCGAAGACGGCAAGCTCTACGGTTCGGTCAGCGCCCGCGACATCGCAACGGCTCTGGCTGAGCAAGGCATTGAGATCGAGCGTCGTTTCATCGACCTCACCACCGCCATCAAGAGCATGGGCCTTTATAACGCCACCGTCACCCTGCACCCCGAAGTGAAGGTGAACTGCAAGGTGGAAGTGGTACGCAGCCTGGAAGCTTCGGCCTATGACGAGCTGGCGGCCGAAGAAGCGCAAGCCGACGCCGCGCCCGCGCAGGACGAGGAAGACGCCGCCTAAGCGTTTTCATCCCAATACAAAAAAGCCCGCCGGAGATTCCGGCGGGCTTTTTTGTATCTGGGCGCAGGGGGTAGGCTGCGTGGCCATTGCCTCAGACGGCTGTCGAAAACGCTTTTTTGCGAGCACCGCAGCGCAGCGTACACGGACGTACGTGAGCAGCGAAGCGCAGTAAAAAAGCGTTTGCAGGCACCAGATGGGGCAAGGGCAACGTCGCCTAGTCCTGCAGCCAGCGCATTGGGATGTGGTAGTTGATCAGCAGCGTCTCCGCGCCGGGGTTGCGGTCATAGATGCTGGCGTTGGAGATGTGGTTGAAGGCCACGCCGACGCGGCTCTGATTTTCGAAGGCGTAGGAGAGCTCAAGACCCGAGCGAAACTCAATGGCGCCGCCGAGATCCTTGCCGCCGCTCGCATCGTCGTAATATCCCACCATGAAGTTGGGGGTGAAGACGAAATTATAGCCAAGCGGCAGGTCCCAGTTCAGGCCGCCATACACATAGACATCAGACTCATCGTCAATGTTCGCGCCGATGGTCGGGCGGAAGCCGTAGCCGATATCGGCCAGCCGGTATTCTGCCCCAAACTGCCAGAGTGAATCACTGTCCGCCACATCGAACACACCGACATAGGGCACGAGGAAGGACTGATCGCCCGCCGGGGCCTCCGCGACGGCCATAGTGGGAACAAGAAGCAGGGGCAGCAGAGCAGTGAAACGCATGATGAAGTATCCTGTGCAAAGCGGTTTTATCCTTTATAAGGACTCCGGATGGGGGACGCAAACATCCGATGCATAAGGCGAATCAGGCGATGACGATTTTCCCGGCCGTGGCGATAATGCTGCTTCTGGCCCTGCCGGTGCAGGCCGGGACGCTGCGGCAGGGGCGCGGCTTCACGCTCATGGATGCGCAGGCCCACGCCTTCACGCTGGCCGATGTGGTGCCGCCGCTGGAGGACCGCGCGCCGCGCATGGCGGCCGAAGCCTGGCTGCGGCAGGCGCTGGCGGAGGAGGGATGGCAGGTGCGCATCGTGGCGCGCACGCCGGATCGCTATGGGCGGCAGCGGGCGCGGGTACTGCGAAAGGATGCTGATCTGGCCACCCGCATGATCGCGGCGGGGCAGGCGCGGGTGGGGTTCGACATCCCCGACCCCGCCCGGGCTCGTGCGCTGCTGGCCGCCGAGGCCGAGGCGCGCGCCGCCGGGCGCGGCTTGTGGGCAGGTTGGCAGCCGCTTGCCTTTGCGGATGCGGGCGCGCAGGCGGGGCGCTACGGGCTGGTGGAGGGGCGTATCCAGCGCGTTGAGACCCATAAGGGTCACGTGTTTCTGGCCTTTGGCGAGGACTGGCGCAGTGACCCGACCGGCTTCATCCCAGCCGCCGCCGTGCCCCGTTTCACCGGGCTGGACGCACTGGCTGGCAAGAACGTGCGCCTGCGCGGCTGGATTGAGGAGAAAAACGGCCCCTCGATGCTGCTGGTGCAACCCTACGCCGTGGAGGTGCTGCCATGAGCCGCCCGCTGATTCCGGACCCTGCGTTGCGCTACATCGCGGAGACGTTCGTCGAGGAGGATGACCTGCTCCGCCGCGTGCGGGCGGAGGGGGAGGCGCACCGCCCCGGCATGCAGGTGAGCCCGGTGGAGGGGCGGTTGCTCTATGTGCTGGCCCGCCTGATCGGGGCGCGGCGGATATTGGAAATCGGCACGTTCGTGGGCTATTCCACCTTATGGCTGGCCCGCGCCCTGCCGGAAGGCGGCGAGTTGCTGACGCTGGAGGCCGATGCCACCCACGCGGACGTGGCGGAAGGCTTCTTCCGCCAGTCCGGGCAGGCCGCGTCCATCACGCTGCGGCGCGGCCCGGCGCTGGACACGCTGGCCGCCATGCCCGCCCAGAGCTTCGACCTCGTTTTTATCGACGCGATGAAGCGGGAATATGCCGAGTATCTTACCGCCGTGGAGGGCTGGGTGCGTCCCGGCGGGCTGATTCTGGGCGATAACAGCCTGTTATTTGGGGCGATGTACGGGGAGCCGCGCGAGCGTATCTCCCCCGCTGCCGAGGCCGCCATGCGGGAATTCAACCAGCGGTTGGCTGATCCGAACCGCTATGACGCCATCCTGCTGCCCACCGCGGAAGGCCTGACGATTGCCCGCAAGCGGTAGGTTTTTTGCCGCACCGCCACAAAGCTGTAACAGAACTGCGGTAGGGTGAAAGCTCAAGGAATTCCTGTCTGCATGCTTTATCACTGGAACAATCCCGAGTCCCTCCTGCATCATGTCGAGATGCTACCCGGCCGCAAGGCGCCGGAGGCCGTGCTGTACGCGCCGGACGGGGCGGATGCCGCCAAGCTGCAGACCCTCAACGAGAAATTGCAGGCCCGCGGGTACCTGACGACCGCCGATGACGTCGAGGGCCGCCCGGCCCTGCGCATCCAGAAATTCGGCTCCCGCGAGGAACTGTTCACCGCCCTTGGACAGCTCGGCGCGGTCAGCGGCACGCCGGTCACCCAGTTTACCCCGCTCGACAAGGCGGCCCACAAGACCGCCAAGGACAAGATCAACGAAAACATGATGACCGGCGCTGGCTGGCTGTTCCTCGTGGGGGACGCGCTGATGGTGCTCTCCGGCGCGTTGCGCAAGGACTGGGCCGAGGCCAGCACGGGCGTCATCTGGGGCTCCACCGGGGCGGTGCTGGCGGGCTTTGGCAAGAAGGACACCGACACGCAGATGAGCGTGCTCTACCGCCGCCTTGGCCAGCATCTGAAGAAGGAAGGCATCGAATTGCCACGCGACGAGCAGCAGTTGCTGGCCGCGCTCAAGCGCAAGGACGGCCTGCTGCAGCACACCGCCGAATTCCTCACTGACAACGCCGCCGATTTCCACCACGCCATGCAGGCCGTGGGTGGTACGACGCTCATCAAGGCAGGCTGGAACCAGCGCAAGGAAAACCCGCTGAAAATGGCGGCGGGCGTTTCGGTAACGTTCGGGCAGGCCATGGGACTGATGCCCGAGAAGGAAAAGCCGGTGACCGCCCGTCCGGCGGCGTATGGCACATCGCAGGCCCCACTCTACAGTGCCAACACTCCGTCAGATGAAGACGACAAATCCAAAACATTCGCCGCCGCCCCGCTACCTGCTGAGCCGGATCATCGCGGACCCGTGAAGCGCGTGGTGGATTGGTTCAACGAAAAGCCGCTGCGCTATAGCGGCATCTTCCCCGCGCTTAACAACGTATTTAACGTCATTGGTGCGCTAAAGTGGGAGATGCCGCAGGTAGAAGCGAAGAATAAACAGCTGCCAGGGTTGATTCATAACTTGGAGGAGCAACTCAAACGCTTCCCGGAAATGATTAACGGAAAAACGGGAGAGGAATTGCAAAAAGCGCTGAGTGCCCGGGATGCGCTAAAGACACAGCTGGAAACGGAACGTCACCGGATGGAAGACTTCCGCAAAAGCGTCATTCGCACGGGGTTCACGCAACCGGCCAATGGTAGTGTGAAAGGCATCCATGCGTGGCATGTGAACGTGACCACCGCGGCCTGCTATGTGGTGGCGAACATCATGTATTCGCTCTGCTCCAAGAACGGCTCGGCCGATTTGGAAAAACTGGGCCATGCGGATGACATCTACGCTGCCGTGGCCAACATCGCGCTGCACCAGCCTCCGGAATTCCGCCAGCCCTTCATCGAGCGTGTCTCGACATTCCTCGGTGAGCAAAAGAACCTGCACGCCACCGCCGACCAGATCGCCCAGAAAGTCCACACCAAGGCCAAGGCGCTGGAGCACAGCCCCTGGCTCACCCGCATGAAGCTCCAGGCCGCCAACGAAAACACCCAGGACGCCTCGAAGGGTATTGCCTGATCGTGCGTGTCATGCCGCACTTGGTACGCGGCATGTCCTCGCGAGTGGAGGGAGACCCCGCGTACCACGTGCGGGGTGACATTTCTTATAATGTCGTCATTCCGGGACGCGCAGCGTGCCCGGAATCTTCTCGCGTCACGAGGGAGATCCTGCGCAGCCCTTCAGGCTCGCAGGATGACTGCCAATATTACCAGTTAGTCGAGGACAGGATGCCCGAGTCAGTCATGAGCCCGCGAAGCGGCAGCCCATTGCGGAGGCCAGCAGGCCGGAGCAGGGGCAAGCCAAAACTAATTCCTCAGCGGCTTCGAGAACTCCAGCATGTACTCAATGCGGGCGATGGTGGCTTTGGATTTTACCAGTTCCACGAAATGATCATGTTCCAGATCGAGCAGGCGCTGCTCGGTGGTCTCCTCGGTGATGTCGGTGGTGCCGCCGGTCAGCACGCTGGCGAGCGCTTCGCCGACGACCATGTCATGCGGCGTGGCCTTGCCCTGTTCGCGGTACATCTCCAGCGCCATCATCAGCGCCGCTTTGCCGGTGGCACCGGGGAGGCGCACCGTGTGGGGCGTAGGAGGTGTGTAGCCCTCGGCCAACGCCAGGCAGCGTGCCTTGGCGTCATGCAGCACGCGGGCGCGGTTGGGGGTGATGCGTGAGGCGGCGTTGAGGATGAGCATCTCGCGCGCCTCCTCGGCGGACATGGCGACCTTGGCCATCGCGATATACTCGAACACTTTGGAGATGGCGGGCATCGGGCCCTGCGGCATCAGCGCGTCGGGCTTCTCGCCGGCCATGACTTGCTGCTTCACGCGCTCCTGCAGCGCGATGTGACGCCACAGAAGCTCCTTGCAGCCGCCCCAGCCGGGGATGACGCCGATGCCGACTTCGACGAGGCCGGGGTAGCTCTCGATGTGGGCCTGCACGGCATCCGCATGGAGCTGCAACTCGCAGCCGCCGCCGAGCGCGCGGCCGTTCAGCGCGGTGACGACGGGAAAGGGGGCGTATTTGAGGCCCATGAAGGCCTGCTGGCC
>DBAY01000046.1:7742-8024 GCA_002291925.1 Alphaproteobacteria bacterium UBA998
GACGTAGAGGAAAAAGCCGATATTGGCGCCGAAGGAGAAATCAGCGGCGTCGGTGCCGATGACCAGCCCGCGGAAATCCTTGCTTACAATCTCAGTGGATTTCTGCAGCAGGCTGAGCACTTCGTTGTCGAAGGTGTTGGCCTTGGTGGTCAGCTCGAAGCCCGCGATGCCGTCGCCAAGGTCCCACAATTGCGCCGAGCCGTTCTTGGCGATGGGCTGGCGGCCGCGCTTCACGTCGGCCAGTTTCAGCACACCGTCGGGGGTGGGGATGGGCAAGTAAAC